>JAPOUP010000290.1 GCA_026708635.1 Rhodobacter sp. | reverse complement strand
CCGGGTGAACCGCCGGCAGATCGCCGACATCCAGGAGACCGTCGGGCTTTTCCCCAACGACAGCCGCAACGAGCTGGCGAAGACGATCTGCGAGCATCTGGGCTGGAGGACGGCGAAGGGCGCCTACAGGGTCGGCGCCTGCCTCGGCATGCTCGAGACGCTGGAAAGCCACGGCATCCTCAGGCTGCCCGCGCGGCGGGAGGAGAGCGTCCGCGACGCGGGGGCCGCCGACAGGCCGGCCTGGACCTCCGCCTCGGACCCGCGGCCGGAGATCGCCGCGCCCCTCGCGGACCTGCGCCCGCTGAGGCTGGAGGCCGTCGCGGACGCGGAGGGACGTCAGCTGTGGAACGCGCTCGTGGACCGCCACCACTACCTGGGATACAGACGCCCCTTCGGGGCGCACGTCCGGTACTTCGTCACGGACCGGGACGGACGGAGGCTGGGATGCCTGCTCTTCGAGGCGGCGACGAAGGCGCTGCCCTGCCGCGACCGCTGGATCGGCTGGACGGACAGGACGCGCGACCGCCGCCGGCACCTCATGGTGGTGAACTCCCGCTTCCTGGTGTTTCCATGGGTGGTGTCGAAGAATCTCGCCTCCTCGGTCCTAGCCATGGCGGCGCGGCGGCTGGCGGACGACTGGGAGCGCATCCACGGCTGGCGGCCCGTCCTCTGCGAGACCTTCGTGGACGAGACGCGGTTCCGGGCCACCTGCTACCGCGCGGCCAACTGGGAGCGGATCGGCGAGACCGCCACCGGCAGGGGAAAGTCGGTGAAGGGCGTCTACGTCCTGCCCCTGCGCGAGGGAGCGCGGGAGATCCTGCGCGGGGAGCGTGACGCGGGAAGCCCGAAGCCTCCGACGCGGGCCCAAAAGGGCCGCTCCGCCGCCGCCGCCGGCCGCCGGTTCCCGGAGGGCTTCGCGGCGCTGGTCGCGGCCGCCACCGCCGTCGCGGCGCGCGAGGACGCGCGCTGGCGGAAACGCAGGCGCGTGTTCGACAGCCTGCTGATCATGCCGGTCGTCATCCGCCTCGTGGCCGCGCCGCGCGGGCAGGGATACCGGGCCACCCTGTGCGAGCTCTGGGAGGAATGCGCGAGGGCGGGGGTGGAGCTGCCGCAGGCGGAGCCCCCGGCCGCGTCGACGGCCTGCGCGGCGCGGGAGAAGCTGGACGAGGCCGCGTTCCGGCGGCTGCACGCCGGGATCCTCGCCAGCGCCCCCGAGGCCACGCCCTGGAAGGGACGCAGGATCCTGGCCGTGGACGGCTCCAAGATCGCCCTGCCGAGGGAACTCGCGGACCACGGCTACAGCGTCCCGGACGGGGCGCGCTATCCGCAGGGCATGGTCAGCGCCCTGTACAGGCTGCGCGACCGGATCCCGGTCGACTTCGACCTGTTCGCCCACGACAGCGAGCGCGAGGCCGCGCTCACGCACCTCGACCGCGCCGCGGAGGGAGACGTCATCGTGTACGACCGCGGATACTGGTCCTTCGCCATGGCGCTGGCCCACCTGGAGCGCGGGCTGGACTTCGTGTTCCGCATAAAGCGCAACGCCAACCCCGCGTTCGACGCCTTCATCGCCTCGGGCGGGACGGAGCGGACCGTGACCCTCGACGCGCCGGGGGACGGGACCGCGCCGCGCGGCCGGACGCTCCGCGTCCGCCTCGTCAGATACGTCGCCGGGGACACGGAATACTGTCTGGCCACCTCCCTGACCGACGGCGGCCGCTTCGGCGTCCGGGCGCTGTCCGACCCCTGCCACGGACGCTGGGGCATCGCGGAGACGTCCGGGAGCGGGAAGGCCGTGATCGAGAGCTTCCACGCGAAATCCGTGCGCGGCGTCCGGCAGGAGCTCTACGCCGCGTTCACGCTCGTCACCCTCGCCCGCCGGTTCTCCAGCCGGCGCGACGGTGACCTAAACGCCGGCAGCGAGGGGGACGGCCTGCCCGAAATGCGCACCAACCCGGGAACGGCCCGCGCCCGGTCGGCGGGGAAACCGGGGCCCCGTTCATGAGACAGGCCGACGCGGGCAGGCGGTCCGTCGCGCGGATCATGACCGGGCCCTCGCGCCGCCGCCTGACACCAGACCGGCCACGAAAACAGGCCCCGGCTTCCGGCTCACGCCCGAAGCGCGGGGCCTTTCCTATCCGAACGCACGGAATCCCTATCCGAATGCCATTGGGCGGCGGCGGGGTCCTGTCGCGAAAAAAAGTCTGACGCATGCCGATTCAGCCGGGAGCATGTGAACCCGCAGATGGTTGAAGCATCCGAATGGATGTCCATGCCGTCGCCGTCCGCGTTTGAGGCCCTCGATCCGATCCTGGCGGCCAAACCTGACGGACCGTTGGTCTCGATATGCGGCCCGTCCGTTGTCCATCGACCGTTCCGGGCAACGTCACGGACCGGATGGAACGTCGCCCCGCTGCTCCAGGAGTTCCTCAACCGCGACCGGTGCGCCGGTCGCGCATCGCAATCAGCCGCAGCCGTAACGCATTCAGTTTTATGAAACCCGCCGCGTCCTTTTGGTCATAGGCGCCGGCGTCTTCCTCAAAAGTCACATGCTCCTCTGAATACAGCGAGTGCTCGGACCAGCGTCCGACGGTGCGCGCAAGTCCCTTGAAAAGTTTCAGGCGCACGGTTCCCGTGACATGTGTCTGGCTATGGTCGATGAGCGCCTGGAGCATCTCGCGCTCAGGCGAGAACCAGAGGCCATTGTAGATCAGCTCGGCATACTGTGGCATGATCTGGTCTTTCAGGTGCATCGCACCGCGGTCCAGGGTTATCGACTCGATGCCTCGGTGCGCCTCAAGCAGAATGGTGCCCCCCGGGGTCTCATAGACGCCACGTGATTTCATTCCCACGAAACGACTTTCGACAAGGTCGATGCGCCCGATTCCGTGACGTCCACCCAATTCATTGAGTTCGGTCAGGATCCGCGCGGGTGACATGGAGACTCCGTTGAGGCTGACGGCATCGCCCCGCTCAAAACCGACTTCGATGTATTCCGGTGAATCCGGGGCGCTCTCGGGACGTCCAGTGCGCTGGTAGACGTCCTCAGGCGCCTCTTCCGCCGGATCCTCCAGAACCTTGCCTTCCGAGGACGTGTGCAGGAGATTGGCGTCGACCGAGAAAGGCGCTTCGCCCCGCCTGTCCCGCGCGATTGGAATCTGGTGCCTCTCGGCGAAATCGATGAGCCGCGAGCGGCTCGTCAGATTCCATTCCCGCCACGGCGCGATGACCTTGATCCCCGGATTGAGGGCGTATGCGGACAGTTCGAAACGGACCTGGTCGTTTCCCTTTCCCGTCGCTCCGTGCGCCACGGCGTCGGCGCCCGCCTCACGGGCGATCTCGACGAGGCGCTTTGCGATCAGGGGGCGGGCTATGGCGGTGCCCAAGAGATAGAGGCCCTCGTAGACGGCATTCGCCCTGAACATCGGGAAGACGAAGTCCCGCGCGAATTCCTCCCGCAGGTCCTCGATGTGAATTTCCCTCACGCCAAGCATCTCGGCTTTCTTTCGCGCCGGCTCAAGCTCCTCGCCCTGGCCCAGATCAGCCGTAAAGGTTATCACTTCGCAGTCATACTCGATCTGAAGCCATTTCAGGATGATGGAGGTGTCAAGGCCACCGGAATAGGCCAGCACGACTTTCTCGGGCGCGGGCATGATCTTTCTCCGAACGGATTGGGACTATGGCCGCGCGACTTAGTGGACTCTTCCGCTTGCCGCAAGGCGATCAATGAACGTTTACGACGCCACCCCGATCCCGCGGCATTCATTGCCATTGACGTACCGGATACCCGCTGGTCAATTTCCGGTCCCGAGACCCAGGGCGGTCAATGCGCTGGCGGTTGGCGCGGTTCCAGGCGAATGTATGGCGGGCCGGATGGAAGCGGCCGTCAGTCACCTTCCGCGCGACCGCGCCGGTATTTGTCCAGAAACGCGCGATCACCGTCATTGTCCAATACATCGACCGCTAAACCGATTGGCATCCAAACCTCCGTATGGTGGCTATCGGTCGGCGGTCCCTGCCGCCGAACCGGAAAAGCCAGATATATATGGCAGACTTTCTCCGCCCAGAGGTCGAGTTCAGGCATGTATGTGAATCGTCTGTAAGCGCCGATACGGCGAGGAGACGCAATTCGCCAGCCCGTTTCCTCGAACACCTCGCGATGAAGTGCGCTGATGGTGGATTCGCCGGGGTCGATCCCTCCGCCGGGGAACTGGAGTTCCGGTACGGGCTCGGATTGATGGGTAAGGAGAATGTTCCGGTCCCGCGGCAGAATGGCATAGACACCCGGTCGGTACCGGTATCGGACCTCGGGTCTGACGGTTTCTCCGTACCTCCTGATCATGGCTGCGGCTCTTCGTTGCTACCGGGCATCGGTCGCGGTATGCCAGCCGAAAATCCCTAAAGGAACCCCATGTCTACTGGACCCCGGACTGTATGGGACGACGCCGTCCTGCCGTTTCAGCTTGATGGATTGGATGTCCGCGGCCGGACGGCACGACTTGGCGAGACATTGGACAGTATTCTGGCCAT
>JAPOUP010000235.1 GCA_026708635.1 Rhodobacter sp. | reverse complement strand
GATCTTTAATCCGGTGCGCTCCGCGCACATATAGATGCGTCGATGAAAGCTTGGAGCCGACGATGCTGGAAATGGGTATGAATTCCGCGGGGCCTGGCGCGGATCTGATCAAGGATACGGTGGAAGCCACCTTTATGGCCGATGTGGTGGACGCCAGCCAGAAGGTTCCCGTCATAGTCGATTTCTGGGCCCCTTGGTGCGGTCCCTGCAAGACGCTTGGCCCGATGCTGGAAGACGCGGTCAGGAAGGCGCAGGGAAAGGTGCGTATGGCGAAGGTTGATATCGACCAGAACCAGAGGTTGGCGCAGACCCTGGTCGGACAGGGCCTCCCGCTTCAGTCGATCCCCACCGTTGTCGCCTTCTGGCAGGGCCGCGTCGCCGACATGTTTCAGGGCGCTCTGCCGGCGTCGGAGATCAAGGCATTTGTCGACCGGGTCGCTCGGCTGGCGGGAGACGGCGGTATTGCCGAGGCCCTGGATGCCGCCGAAGCCCAGCTGACGGAAGGCGCCGCGGTCGAAGCCGCGCAGGCTTTCGCGGTCATTCTGGGAAAGGAGCCGGAAAACGCCGCCGCCTATTCGGGCCTGGTGCGCGCGTATGTGGCTTTGGGCGATCTTGACCAGGCGGAGGCCGTGCTTAACGGCGCTCCGGCCGGAATCAGTGAGTCACCGGAGCTGGAGACCGCATTCGCCCGGATCGAACTGGCCCGGCAGGCCGCCAACGCGGGACCGGTCGGAGAGCTGCGCGCCGCGGTGTCGGGAGATCCCGGCAACAGCCAGGCTCGGTTCGACCTCGCGCTGGCGCTACATTCGTCAGGCGACGTTCAGGGTGCGGTGGACGAACTTCTTGAACTGTTCCGCCGTGACCGTGAGTGGAATGACGGTGCGGCGAGGACGCAGCTGTTCACGGTATTCGATTCAATGAAACCGCAGGATCCGATCGTGCTCAGCGGCCGCCGCCGTCTTTCATCGATGATATTTGCCTGACATGACGAACGGGCTATCTTTAGGTCATGTTCTCAGAGTCTGACCTTCCGGACATGATTCCGGTGTTTCCGCTGCCTGGCGCGATTCTGCTGCCCCGGGCGCGCCTTCCGCTGCATATATTCGAGCCGCGCTATCTCGCGATGCTCGACGATACGATGAAGACCTCCCACAGGTTGATCGGGATGGTCCAGCCCAGCGGCGGAAGCGGCGAAGATTGCGACCAGCTGCATGCCATTGGCTGCGCCGGTCGGTTGAGTTCGTTCTCCGAGACCGAGGATGGTCGTTACATGATCACCCTTGGCGGGATTTCCCGGTTTCGGCTCGAGAGAGAGGAAGGCGGGTTCGTGCCCTATCACCGCTTCAAGGTGTCCTGGCAGGGGTTCTCCCGCGATCTCGGGGCGGCGGAAAAGGATCCCGAACTTGACCGTGAGGCGTTTCTCGATCTTCTGTCCCGTTTCTTCCAGGATCGGTCGCTGAACACGGACTGGGACTCGCTTCGCGAGGCTGACGACGAACTGCTGATCAATTCCCTTAGCATGCTCTGCCCGTTCGAGCCGGAAGACAGGCAGGCGCTGCTTGAGGCGCCGACACTCGGCGGTCGGCGCAGGACGCTGGAGACCCTGATCGAATTTGAGCTGCACGGCGGAACGGGCGAGGAGATGATGCAGTGAGCGAGCCGGTGCAGCCGTTTGACCGTAGGATGCTTGAGGCGCTGGTCTGTCCCCACACCCATGCCGTACTGAGCTATGACGCTGAACGCCAGGAACTGGTATCGAGGGCCGCGCATCTGGCCTATCCGATCCGCAACGGTATCCCGGTTATGCTGGTGGACGAGGCGCGTCCACTTGACTGATCAGATTGGCCTGCCCTGAAGTAGCTTCGGAAGATCGCCGGTCAGCCCGGCCGCTTCCCGCATAAGCCCGCGCCGAAGGGTGGGAACCGCGTTCACGACACCCATGCCGATATCGCGCAGGCTCCGCACCAGACCGTCGTCATTGGAGAATAGCCTGTTGATCGAGTCCGTGGCCGCGGCCAGCGTAGCGGTGTCGAACCGGCGCCAACGCTGGTATCGCTCAATTACGTCCAGGGCACCGATATCCTCGCCGCGCCGGTGCGCCCGCACCAAGACCTCAACCAGCGTGCCGACGTCCTTTAGGCCAGCGTTGAGTCCCTGCCCGGCAAGGGGATGCACCCGGTGTGCCGCGTCGCCGATGAGCGCCACGCGGCGTTTGGCGAACCGGTTGGCGACCGACAGCGCGAGAGGATACGAATACCGGTCTCCCTCGAGCCGGATTTCGCCGAGGAATCCGCCTACCGCGGGACCCAGTGCATCGATGTATCCATCGGCGTCCATCATCCGTATCCGCTCGGCGGTTTTGCTGGATTCGGTCCAGACGATGGAGGTGCGGTTTCCCGGGAGCGGCAGTAGCGCGAGCGGTCCGCCGGGCATGAAAAACTGATGCGCGGTTCCGTTGTGGGGCCGTTCATGCCCGATCGCGCAGACGAGTGAAGTCTGCCCGTATGGCCAGCCGGCATAGGTGATTCCCTCACGATGCGCTATCGCGCTGTTCTGGCCATCCGCCGCGACCAGGACCGTACCCCGCGCGGTGCCGCCATTGTCGAATTCGGCGCATACGTCACTGTCGGTCACTTCATGCGCGATCACGTTACGCCCGTGGACCCGCGTGACGTTCGGACACTCCGCCAACGCTTCGCTCAGGGCGCGCCTTAAATAGCGGTCCTCCAGCATGAATCCGACCGGTCCCTCATCCAGCTCCGCGTGGTCGAACTCCAGCAGCAGCGGCGAGGGGCCGTCACCCGCGCGGCCGTCGGTGACAACGATCCTGAGGATCGACTGCGCCCTGTCGGCGACGCGATTCCATATTCCCAATGCCTCAAGCATCCTTTTGGATGCCAGGGCGAGCGCATAGCCGCGTCCGTCAAAGTCCGGTTTCAGTGAATCATCGCGCGGCGTACGTTCGATCACGGTGGCGCTAAGGCCGGCGCGCGCGAGCGCCAGGGCCATCGTGCAGCCATTCAGGCCTCCCCCGACAATCAGCGCATCGCATCGTTTAGCCATGCGGGCAATATGGATGACGACGCGGGATTGTCCAAGGCCATTAAGCCAGAGCGTTTGGTTCCTGTATGGCGAAGCGCGTTTTCGGCGGTATGCCGGAATCAAATGGCGTTCTCCGGGCCGGATCTGGCGATCGCCGTTGATCTGGCCGAATCCGCGAAAGGCCGTCGCACGGGCCGCGGGCGGTCCTGGCCCCTGGATCCGGGGTATGCCGGAGCGCTTCCGAAGATGAGTTGAATGGCCACGGACTGGGGTTGAAAGGAGAGGGGGCCTCCAATGACGGGCCTGCAGCCCGGGAACCCGACCGCCAGAATCGATGGCGGAAGCGAATGCGTCGCCGCGGCGGCGAGGGAGCGCCTGACGAGGGGTGACTTGGTCTTTGCCCACCTTGCCTAAGGGCGCGCGCACGGATCGCTCCCGGCGATCTTGCCGCGGCCATAGCGACAGTATCTTGTGGCGCTGCGGCCAAAGGGATAGGCAACCCACGCGATACCATCTTGGGGGACTGACGGGGTTGGCATGACGCGGGAATGGCTGTGGATGAGCGCGGGCGACCTCGGGCGCGGAATCGAACGCGGTGAGATAGACCCCGTCAGCCTGACCATGGCCTATCTGGAAGCTTTGGAGGCGCATCCGCTGACCCCGCGCATATTCGCGCGCCTGACCCCGGATCGGGCGCTGTCCGAGGCGAAAGCCGCGTCCGACCGCGCGAAGGCGGGACGCAGGCGCGGTCCACTCGACGGTATTCCGGTCTCATGGAAGGATCTCTTCGATACTTCGGCCACCGCCACGGAGGCCGGTTCGCGGCTTCTGGCGGGCCGCGTCCCGGAACGCGATGCGGCGGTACTCCGCAATGCCGTGGCCGCCGGAATGGTATGCCTTGGCAAGACCCACATGTCGGAACTCGCGTTTTCCGGTCTCGGTTATAATCCCGTGACCGCGACGCCACCCTCGGCCAACGACGCGGAGGCGGTTGCCGGCGGTTCCTCATCGGGGGCGGCGGCATCGGTGGCGTTTGGACTGTCAGCGTGCGGCATTGGTTCGGATACCGGGGGCTCGGTTCGAATTCCGTCCGCCTGGAATGACCTGGTAGGGCTGAAGACGACGGTTGGGAGACTGCCGCTGGACGGCGTCGTTCCCCTCTGTCCCGGATTCGATACGGTAGGGCCACTTTGCAGGAGCGTTGAGGACGCGGCTCTCGTCCTGGCGGCGCTTGAGGGAACGGGGGTGCCTGATCTGGCGGGCGGCAGTCTGTGCGGAGCGCGGCTCATGGCCCTGGAAACCGTGGCGACGCGCGATCTCCGGCCCGAACCGAAGGCCGGATTCGACCTTGCGGTGGCACGCCTTCGCGATGCGGGCGCGATCGTAACGCCAGCGGAGGTTCCCGCGATTGAGGAGGCGATGGAGCTGGCGTCCATCCTGTTCACCTCGGAGGCCTATGGGATCTGGAAAGACGAGATCGAGGCCGGGCCCGAACGGATGTTCAGCGAAATCCTCGCGCGCTTCCGGATTGGACGGGAGCATTCGGCG
>JAPOUP010000270.1 GCA_026708635.1 Rhodobacter sp. | reverse complement strand
TCCTTCGGCCATCGCGAGCGCCTGCGCCGCGCTCAGTTCGGTTTCAAGTTCCGCGATCCTGGCCAATGCGCCGGCATTGGCGGCGCTCTCCTGGTCGAGCGCCGCCTGAACCATGGCCAGATTCTCGTTCAGCGTCCGGTTCTCTTTGCGCGAACCCTCAAGCCCCTGAAGCGCCCGTACCAATGAAGTCTCGCCTTCCCGCACCCGGCCGCGCAGATCCTCCACCAGCGCATCGAGAGCTTCGCGCCGCGCCGCGGCGAGACGGGCGGCCTCGGCCTGTTCGTCGATCTCGCTACGTGCCTGCGCGAGCGCCAGCCGCAAAGCTTCGCCCTGCGAAAGCAACTCGGTGTTCCGATCGCGCGTGGCCGCCAGATCGGTTTCCAGCGCGGCCTGTGTGTCGCGCGCCTCGTCCCTCTGTATCAGGAGCGTGGCGACCCGTTCCTCGAAGTCCGCGATCCGGAGAGTTTGGGCATCCAGGGCCGTCCTCTGTTCCGCAACCTGAAGCTGAAGCGAAGCGATTAATGTCCGCTGCGCGGACTCACCGGCCCTGGACTCCTCCAGTTCGCCTGTAAGGGAACCGACCTCTTCCTGCAGCCGAAACGTAAGCTGCTGCTCGGCTCCCAGAGCCCTCGCGAGCTGCGTGATATCCGTGTTCAGCTGGCTCATTTCGCTTTCCTGGCCGCTGATCGTCTCGCGAAGCACGAACTGCACGAACATGAAAATCGTCAGAACGAATATCAACACGAGCAGGAGACCGGTCATAGCGTCGACAAAACCCGGCCATATGTTTCCCGTCAGGTGCCGGGTGGATCTGCGGGTAAGGGCCATCAGACGACCCTCCGCTACCGGTCGGCGAGCTGGCGCACGGCCTTGGTAAGCGCCGCGATCTCGTTTCGCAGATCCGAGGTGGTTTCCTGCCGTCCGGCGGCCATTTCCTCAAGCATTCTCAACAGCTGCACGTCGATCGAACGGATCCGCATCCTGGTCTCGGCATCGAATCCATTGGCGGTTCCGTCCCTGTCCGCGAGCAGTTTCAGCAGCTCGGCCTGACCGCTGGCGATCCGGTCCAGCGGGCCGGCGCTACTTTCGTTCCGCAGGTCCTGCGCCAACCGGTCAATCGAATCGGTCAGGCCGCCTATCCTGGCGTCTAGAGCGGTTCTGTCCTCGGTGACCTTTAGAAAGGTCTCCTGCAGGTATTTCATCTGCTCGGATATTCGGGTCAGCGCGTCAGCCGATTCATCGTGTTCGCCGGCTTCGCCGTCACTGACGGACACTCCCAGCCGCGTGATCGTGGATAGCCATTCCTCAAGCTCTCGATAGAACCTGTTCTGTCCATGCCCCGCGAACAATTCCAGCAGTCCGACCACGAGGGATCCGGCAAGCCCCAGAAGCGACGACGCGAATGCGACACCCATCCCGCCGAGCTGCGCCTCCAGTCCGGTGATCAACCGGTTGAACACCACGACGCCTTCCTCGCCCTCCCGCGGAGCCAGGGACCGTATCGTATCGACCATCGCGGGCACGGTGGTGGCGAGACCGTAAAAAGTGCCCAGGAGTCCGAGAAAGATCAGCAGGTTGACGATATATCTGGTCAGGTCGCGCAGTTCATCGATACGGGTGGCGACCGAATCAAGGATTGATCGCGCCGAAGTGGAACTGATCTGAATCCGCTGGTCATGCGATGTCAGCAGTTGGGCCAGGGGCGCGAGAAGCCTGGGCGGTTTGGCGTACGTAGCTTCGGGGCGCCGCTGGGCAACCCTTACGATCCAGCTCACCGAGACGGCGATCATGATTACCTGCCAGAAGCAGGCGAGAATCCCCACTACGAAGACGAGGAAAATAAATCCGTTAAGCCATGGATTCGCCAGGAACACGGGCGCCACACGTGGGTATGCGATGTAACACCCGACGCCGGTCAGCATGAGCACGGCACCCATCAGCAGGAACTGGCGAACCGGTTGCGTGAAGAAGGGCTCGGCCTCGCGTTCAGATATGTCCATATGGACTTTCCGTTCCGTTACTCTGGCGTAGGGCGAAGGGCGATTTCCGGCCCCGTGGCGCACGCCCATCGGCGGCTCCTTTTTTGCGTTGTGAGGCTACTTTGTCAATACCCGCACGCGATCCGCCAACCAGGCGATATCGTGGTCTTCGATACCAAGTTCGGCCAGACGCGCGGCTGTGTTGAGGAGATATTCGGCGTTCGGGCCGCGTCCACCCGATGCCCGGGCAATGATCCTGGCCTGCCGCTCAAGCGATAGATCGCCGCAATACTGCTCGTGATCGGTGTCCACGACGTAGACGACCGCCTCGACCCGTCGTCCGTCCGACAGCCCTACGTACATTATGCGTTCCAAGTAGGCCGAAGAGACCAGTTCGCGCTCGCGCAGACGCCTGAGCGTCTCGGATTGCGCATTGTCCGGGACAGCGAACGCCAGGCCACGGCAGTTCGACGCTTCGTCGGCGCTGAGCGCCAGAACCAGCCCGGGGCGCTCATGGGTCCCGCGATGATGGATTGAACGCATGCAGAATCTTCGCGCGTATCCCGGCAGTGTCGCCGGCACTGTCTCGCGATGTGGAAAGCCGGGGTTCCAGATCAGGGAACCGTATCCAAATATCCACATACGTCAGCCTTCCATGGTTCTGGTTCTTTGCCGCCCCAGCCTGTACACACCAATGCCGGGGAAGGATCAAAGGGATTTGGATGCGTTTCCTCCTGATTGCGGTCGTAGCGGCCTCGGCTATCTGGTCCGGATATTGGTGGTTCGGATCGCGGGCCATCGAATCCGGTCTTCGCGACTGGCTCGACGGACGGACGGATGTCGGCTGGGTCTCCAACTATGATTCCGTTCGGACCCGGGGCTATCCAAACCGTTTTGACACCACCGTCGAGGGGCTTCAGCTCGCGGACCCCTCGAACGGTGTCGCCTGGTCCGCTCCGCTTTTCCAGATACTCCGGCTCAGTTATCGTCCGCACCACTTAATCGCGGTATGGCCGGGGGAACAGACGTTCGCCATTCCGGAGGGGCGGGTCACACTCAGAACGCGCCAGGCCCGGGCCAGCGTTGTGCTCGAGCCCGGCGCGGATATGGCTGTGGATCGCGTGACGGCGGTGTTCGAGGACATCGATCTGGACTCCTCCACGGGTTGGTCGGCGGAGGTGACGGAGGGCCGGTTCGCCGCACACGTGTCGGATACCAAGCCGCACGCCGTCAGTCTGGGTGTAGAGGCGACGGGGGTTCGCTCGTCGGTCATGGGATCGGATGATCCGGCGAATGCAGGTGGGGTTCCGGACGTTCCCGCGGATCTGAAACTCGACGCGGAGCTGGAATTCGACTCCGTCTGGGACCGTCATGCCATCGAGACACGCTATCCAATGCTTAGTTCCATCAGGCTGGACCTTCTCAATGTCGAGAGGGGCGACCTAAAGCTCAAGGCTGCGGGAGACCTGACCGTGGACGTCGATGGTCTCGCGAGCGGAACCGTTTCCGTTCGGATTGGTGACTGGCGGGAAATGCTGTCGGCCGCCTCCGCCGCCGGATGGCTTTCCGAATCTCGGCTCAGCGTTCTGGAGACGGGTGCCGCCTTTCTGGACAGGCTTTACGGAAAGTCCGGGGCGCTTGAGGTTCCGCTGACGCTAAGGCGCGGGCGGATCAGTGTCGGGCCGGTTCCGCTCGGGACGCTTGGGGCGTTGCGGCTTCAGTAGGTCCCGCACGCCGGGATTGGGTCATTTCCGGGCGAAGGACGCCCGGCGGCGATCCGTTGGATCGGGCCGTAATGGTCCGGTCTTCCTAATGCACGCTCACTGGCGCGAGATCATTCCGACGGGCCAGCGCGAAAGCGAGATGTCGGTCCCGCACCAGGGCTAGCCGTTCACCCTTGGAGCTATGCACGGCAAAGACGGTTTCGGCGCCGCCGATCCGCTTCCGCACGTCCTGCGGCAGGTCCTTTGTCGCTACGGGCCTGACATAGACTATCCTGTTATCGGTCTCCTGGCCGAAATCGTATGAATGGTTCATGCCGGTTCTCCCGCTTTGGGCCGGCCGATCTTGATCGTCTGCACGTTCTTTTCGGGCTCGATCCTTTCGAGCTTGATATGCAGAATACCGTGTTCGAGCCAGGCCCCGGAAACCTCGACCCCTTCCGCAAGGGCGAAGGTGCGCTGGAAACGCCTCGCGGCTATTCCGCGATGAAGAAAGACCCGCTGCCCGTCCTCGTCCGCGTGTTTGCCACGGACGACCAGCTGCCTGTCCTCTACCGTGACGTTAAGGTCCGCCTCGCTGAAACCGGCCACCGCCAGTGTAATTCGGTAGGCGTTCGAACCCTTCCGTTCGATGTTGTAGGGAGGATAGCCGTCACTGTCGGATCGGGTCGTCTGCTCCATCAGTCGTTCGAGCCGGTCGAATCCCAGAAAATGTGGGTGCGATCCCAAGCCTAGCTTAGTCATGGACGCGTCCTTCCCCAAAACCCCAAAGGCGGCGGTTATATCGGCTCCCTTACGGCAAGCTGACGGTGATGATATGGGGTTATGGTCGGCAATCCGCAACCATAACCGGCGCGATTTGTTTTCCCCGCCCGGTGATCGGGTATTTCGGGG
>JAPOUP010000082.1 GCA_026708635.1 Rhodobacter sp. | reverse complement strand
ATCGTTAATTCCTCCTGCACATTTCGATGTCCGAGAAAATGGCTGCAGCCAGGTGAAAAACTCAGAATTCAACCGACTTGCGGATTCTTGAAACTTCGCCAAGATAGCTGAACCCGGATCGGGCGGCACTCAGCGTCGACTTGGAAATGTCGGCGCATATCAGCTCCGGCAGGTCGCATGAGGCCCGCGCCAGTTCGGCACCTTCAGGATCAAGGATCACGCTCTTCCCGACAAAGTGCATTTCATGCTCCCGGCCAATGCGGTTCGCGTACGCGACATAGACCTGGTTCTCGATCGAGCGCGCGGGGACCAGGCGGTCGACGATGTGTCCGTACGGCTCCATGAGTGATGTCGGGACGGCGATCAGGTCGGCTCCGTTGCGGGCGCATTCCCTTGCGAACTCCGGAAACTCGATGTCAAGGCAGATCAGCACTGAAATCCTGATGCCCCTGTAATCGGCGAAGGCCGGCCCGCCGCCCGGCGTGAACACGAGCCGTTCCCACTCACCGAAAAGCGCTCGTTTCCGGTAGTTTGCGAGTATCCTGCCATCCGCCCCTATCAGCATTGCGGAATTGTGGATTCCGGACTCGGTCGCCTCGTAGTATCCCACCAGGATAGCGATCGCGCTTGACCTTGCCGTTGCCTGCAGTTCGAGGACCGTGTCACGGTCGACCTGCCGGGCGATCCGTTCGACGGCATTCCCGTTGAAGTATCCGGTCAGGTAGCACTCCGGAAAGATGAGGAGATCCACGCCGCGCTCCGAGGCGCGTTCCGTTGCCTTGGAAATGGATGCCAGGTTTGCGGCGATGTCACCGGGCATGCCGGCGTCCTGCCAGATGCCCACGTTCAGCGAAGGCCCGGAACCGGTCATGGCTGGCCGCTCCGGTATGCGCCTAGCAGACGCGGCAGGTCGCCGAACCTGGCCACAGCCCCGAAGACGGTTACGGCAACGAGGACGAACAGGACCGCGGCCGACGCCATGACCGGCGTGTAGCCGTAGCGAAGCGAGTTAAAGACCTTGATTGGAAGGGTCTCGACGGAAAAGCCCGCCACCATGTAGGCGATGATGTACTCGTTCAGGCTGAGAACGGCGGCGAAGGCGAATCCGGAAACGAGATAGGGCCGGATCAAGGGGAACACTACGGTCAGGAACACGGTCCGACCGTTCGCGCCCATGGTTCGCGCGGCCTCGATGAGGGACCGGTCCACCGCTTCCAGGCCCAGCGAAATCGTCACCAGCGGAAGCGCGATCAGGAACACCCCGTGAGAGACAACCGTCGCGAGAATGCTCCCGTACAGTCCCAGTGACAGCCAGAACACCAGGAACCCAAGTGCGGATATCACGGGCGGCAGCATGAAGGGAGCGATGCCGAGGCCAAACAGGGCGCGGGCAAACGGGCTTCTGCGAGACCACGCGAGATGGGCCAACGGCAGCGCGACGCTGACCGCCAGAACGGATGCAAGGACGGCGACAATCACGGAGTTCGTGAGCGCGGAGGCCCAGTCGTTCTCCGTGAAGAGCGCTGCGTACCACTTGACGGAGAATCCTTGAGGAGGGAACAGGAGCCGCTTGGGCTGGTTGAGGGACACGCCGGCGATCACGACAAGAGGCGCGGCCAGGAACAGAAGCACGATCCCGACGAACGCGTTGCGGGCCAGTCGGGTCATGCGGGGTCGCACTTTCTGTCGGCGCCGGCCGCGAGGGCAAGACCTACCAGCGCAAGGGACACCAGCAGAAGGAACATCGCCATGGCGGCGGCGAAGGGAATGTTTGACTGGAAGATCGCCTGGTCGGTGATGTGAACGGGCAAGGTCCAGTGCCGGGGCCTCCCGAGCACCTGGGGCAGCAGGTAGGCGCCAAGGGTGAACACGAACACGAGGATCAGGGCGCCGATGATGGTGCGGCGCATGATTGGCAGCGTCACGCTGAAAAACGCCCGGACCGGAGACGCCCCGGACATGCGGGCCGCTTCGGTCAGTTCGGGATCGAGCCGGGACACCGAAGGGTACATAGTGAGAACCGCGTACGGGAACCCGAGATAGGCAAGCCCGAGCATGAGCGCCAGCAGGCCGGGAGCATAGGCCTTCGGGCCCTCGATGAGGCCCAGAAGCGCGAGCAGGTTGCCGATGCCGGCGGTCTGCGACAGCAGGGTCGACCACGCAAAGCCGATGATGACCTCCGACAACGACAGGACCGACAGGATGAACACAAGCACCGCGGACTGGGTTCGTCGACGCATCCGGCTCATGAAGCAGGTGAAGGGAAAGGCAACCGCGACAACGACAGCCGCCGTGCCTGCGGCCAGCGTGATTGAGACAAGCAGGATCCCGCCGAAGAACGGGGTAAGGAAACGGATGTAGCTTGCGAGATCAAAGGAAGGCTCGAAGAGTCCTCCCTCGACCCTCTCGAAGAAGCTGACCGCAAGCATGATCGCGAACGGAACAACGAAGAAGACGGCCAGCACCGCGGAAGGCATGAGCGCCTGCGTCCAGAAGGCCGACCTTTCCTGCCGGGCGATCATCGCGGCGTCACCGCAGCGCGCCCGGCATTGAAACTGACGCCGACTGTTTGCCCCGTCTCGACCTGCGGGCGGTCCTTGGGTGTCGAGACCGACAACATCGTCTGGCCACGCACCGCGACAGAGATCTCGACGCTGGCGCCCAGGTCACGGATGAACTCGACCACGCCCTCGAAATCGTCCTCCCCGACGGCGGGGCTGAGCGACACGTCCTCGGGGCGAACCGTCAGCATTCCGCCCGCGCCCACGGACAAGCCGGAAGCGCGCGCGTTCGGGATGGAGACGCGGCGACCTAACATCTCGACGGCATCCCCGCTTACCCGTCGGCAGGCAAGGAGGTTGGTCGTGCCGATGAAACTCGCGACGAAGGAGTCGGCGGGATTGTGGTAGATGTCGATCGGGGGCGCAGCCTGCAGGATCCGCCCCTGGTTCATCACGACAACCAGGTCCGCCATGGTCATGGCCTCGCGCTGGTCGTGTGTCACGACGATGGTCGTGATGCCAAGCCTTTGCTGCAGCAGGCGCAACTCGACCTGCATGTGTTCCCGCAGCATGGCGTCAAGCGCGGACAGCGGTTCGTCAAGCAGGAAGAGCGCGGGTTCGATGGCAAGGGCGCGGGCGATCGCCACGCGCTGACGCTGGCCGCCCGACAGCTGATGGATCCGGCGTTCCTGCACGTCGTGAAGTTTCACGAGATCAAGCAGCTCGTCCACCCTTGCCTTGCGGACGGTCCCTGAAGCCCCGCGGATTCTCAGCGGATACGCGACATTCTCCGCAACCGTGAGATGCGGAAACAGCGCGAGCGACTGGAACACCATGCCTATGTCGCGGTCGTGGGCGGGAACGCGTGACAGGTCAACGCCGTCGAACAGGATCCGGCCGGCGGTCGGAGCCTCAAGGCCGGCAATCAGCCTCAGAAGGGTCGTCTTGCCGCAGCCGGAGGGGCCGAGCAGACAGACGAACTTTCCTTCCGGAAAGTCGAAAGTGACGTCGGCGACGGCAACCACGCCGCCGTAGATCCTGACAAGGCCTTCCCCTCGGAGAGACGTCATCGCGCTTCTCCGAATGCGTTCCGCTCACCACGCTTCAGGACGACTACCTGACGATCAGCTCGGACCACTTCTGGCTGAGCCAGTCGCCGCGTGCTCCGTAGATGTCGTAACGAGGCAGGATCGGAGGAATGTCGCTCGCGACGGCGGCAAACTCCTCGTCGGTGAGATCCGTCATCTCGCGCATGATCGTGGGGGCCGTTCCGACGAAGCGTGACAGCTTCGACTGGATTGAAGGCTGGCACATGTAGTCGATGAACACGTGGGCCTCCTCCAGCCGCTCCGAAGCCTTCGAGACGCTCCATGAACCGGAGTCGAGGACGCCGCCTTCCTCCGGGAACGTCGACCGGACGGGCTTGCCGTCAGCCGCGGCAAGGCCTGTCACGTCATGGTAGTACTGGCCCATGGGGATCTCGCCGGTCTCAAGTGCCTGCTGGAACTGTCCCTCGTCACGATACCACAGGCGGACGTTCGGCCTGACTTCCGAGAGCTTGTCCATGACCTGGAGAATGCCGGCCTCGGTGTCGAGAATTCCTGTGCCGCCAAACCAGGCCGTGGCGGTGATTTCCAGCAGGAACGAGTTCGTCACGAGCGCCAGAAGGCCGAGCCTGTCCTCGTTCGCCGGATCCCAGAGCGCCTTCCAGCTCCCGGGTGCGGCGGGGTAGACGTCGGTGTTGGTCACGAGGGTGATGTACCATGCCACGGCACCGATCCCGCTGATCGATCCGTCGTCGTAGCGATGCACGAAGTGGTCCGGCAGGTTGCCGGCATTCGGAAGGCGGGCCTCGTCAAGCGGTGCCCAGAGCCTGCTTTTCTGTCCCTTCAGCCGCGGCACCTGCGCCATCATTGAAACGTCCGCCGATGCCTGGCCCGCACGGGCCGCGGCCTCTAGCTGGACAAGCCAGGCCTCGCCTGTCGGCTCGCCGATGGATTCAACCGGAATGCCCGTTGCCTTGGTGAATTCCGGATATATGTGAGTGTCAAACGAGTCCTGGAAATATCCGCCGTATGTGCCAACGCGAAGCGTTGCGGCCGAATCCGCCCGGCCAACGAATGG
>JAPOUP010000277.1 GCA_026708635.1 Rhodobacter sp. | reverse complement strand
GGTTCGATTCTGGCCGAGAGACCGTCTACGTCACGGCACCAGTGCGGGAATTTTTCCATGAGCAGTTCAAACGTTTCAGCATCCCGCAGGGTGATGCGAATCGTCGTTCCCCTTTCGGAGCGCGACGGTTCGAACTGTACGGCTTGGCCTCCGGCCAACAGTGACCGGTGAAATCGCAGCCCGGTCGGAACTCCCTCGCGGCCGACTGTTTCGAGTTCAAACTCATCTCCCGCCATGAAATAGCTGATTACTCCGATGCCGAACTCACCCACCGCTCCAGAATTTGTATCGGTCGCTGCCGCCGATGCCCCCACCTTCGTGAACAGCTGGGCGATATCCTCTTCGTCCATGCCAATGCCGTTATCCGACACTTCCAACGACGTATCGTTTCGGTTCAATGTCAGAAGGATTCGGGGTTCCAACTCCACGGGCTCTTTATCGCGTCGCCGCTGAACGGCATCGACGGCGTTCAGGACCGCCTCTCGCAGTGCGGCGCTGGCATCCGTATAGAAGCGATCACCGGTAAGGAGTTCCAGCACACGCTCCTGGTCGAGCGTAAGGCTTGGAGGCCAATCCGAATTCTGGGACACCGCGCTGGTCATGCGATGCGATCTCCCAGTGATTTTCGGGCGGCTTCAATCGCATATCCGGCGAGGACGCAATCCGCGTTTTCGTCGCTCAATGCATCGCCCGCTGGTGCCGTCCGCGTGCGGCCATGCCCTTCCGGATGCGGGAGGGCATGGCGGACGCGGTGACCAGGCCGGCACCTCACGGCGCATCCGGAAATCAGGTTCGTCATGCCGGGACGCGTACCATCTCTCGCAGCCGCTCGCGAACGCGCTCATAGACCGGTACGGCGACATCCTGGCCGACTTCGAGGGTCGCGGCCACGGCATAGCTGATCGGATCGTCCAGTTCGCTGGCGGCCGGTGAGCATGTGACGTCAAGGACGAGATTGCCGCCATCAACGAACTCCATGGCGTCTTCGCCTTCCCAGCGCTGGTGATGGACGGTGCCCTTGCCGAGCGCGTTGTGAGACGGCTGCCGCCTCGCGTTGCCGGCGCCGATGGAGAACTTCCTGTCGCCGCCGGGACCGGCCTTGATCTTCGCAAGGCGGTACATGCGATGCGAATGCGTGATGGGCGTCAGCCACGCGACCGTGACCGAGAGCGCCCGGAATCCGGCCGTTCCCTCCAGTTCGGCGGGAAGCGGCACCGCGAACCGATCCGTTTCCCTTGAGCCGATCGTGTTCCAGCCGATCAGGGTGGCTCGCTTCTCGGCGCAATCGACGACGCGATGGATATCCGGACAGCCGAAGCCGAGAAAGCGGCTGATTTCGTCCCGCTCGTGTTCCCAGTGGAGCTTTCCGTTCTCGCTTATAACGCTCCTGAGCGCGTCGGTGGCGTCCCGGTCCCAGCGGGTGCCGTGAACGAGCAACGCCTTAAGGATGACGGCGTGATATGCCGGGTCCATTGCCGGATGCACCGGATCGTCCGGTAGATCTTCCAGCGCCTCGAGGATGCGCAGGGCGCTGTGTGTCGCCAGCGCCGTGGCGACGCTGGTGCCGCTCATGTTGCGCTTGCGGTTGGTTTGGCCGGCGGATCCGGGACTGGCCACACCGATGCCGAAATAATTCGCTGGTTGCGTTACGGGGCTGGCCTCAATCGGTGCATGGGTTGAGCTTGCGCGAACCTGTTCCGCACCACCGGGAAAAAGGATCTCCGGCTTGATCGTACGTTTGAAGCCCAGCCCCAGCGCCGAGCTCACGTTCGGCAGCGCCGGGCTCGTATACGGATTGACCGCCATCACACCCTGTCCGTTCGGCGCGAGACTGTCGTCATGGGCGGCGCCGACCGTCAGCGCATTGACGGCTTCCGAAGGCGCGAGCAGTCGCCGATTGGCGCGCTGACGCAGTATCGCGCGCAAGAGCTTCGCCTGACGTTCACCGGCAGCCGCGTTCTCGAGATCCGCCCATTGATCGACATTCTCAAGCGGCAGAGGCTCCGTGATGTTCCCGGCGCTGACGAGGATCAGAACGCTGTGCCGCCAGGCAAGGTGGTCGATCAGCCGCGCCCACGGACTCATCACACCGGCAAAGCGCCGTTTGGCGTCACCAAGGGACAGGTTGACGATGCGCACAGTCGGCGCTGTCGCGTCTTCTCCGCCTTCGCCGTCGAACATGCGAATGAAAACGCGCCAGATCAGGTCGATGCCGAGACGGTCCGGCGGCATGAATTCCCTGACATCGCCAAACCCGTCCGGCTGCGGGTACATGACCGGTCGCACATAGAGACGAAACCTGACGGGCGGTTCGGGGTTCGGCGCGTTCAGGTCGCCGTGCAGGATCAGGGACGCCATTGCGGTGCCGTGCCGCTGTTCCGCCGCCGCTCCGTATTCGTCCGCGAAAACGTCCGGATCGTCCATTGCCAGCCGGTTCGTGAGCCGATCGTGCCGTGCCATCGGCACGCCGTCGAGCAAGGCCGCCATCGGCAAGGCCGCTTCCGCGCCGCCGTCGCCTCCGTCCGCCTCCGAGGGATCATCGAGATCGCCCTCGACCGGTCCCGACACCATGGACTGCGGTCTTAACACCATCACGTCGTCGAAGGTCACGAGGCCAACATCGGGATGGTCGAGCGCATCCCGAATGACTTCGGGTGCCACCTCGACCAGAGCGGCATGGTAGCGAACGTCACCTATCACCGCGCGGTCAAGCACGCGGCCACCCAGTTCGCGGAGCTTCTCAGTGAAGGTGGTTTCCGCCGTCTCGCGGCGTGCTGCGTCATCGCGATACCAGAACTCAACTTCAAACCGAACCGACTTGTCAGGCGCGAGTTCCAGCCGTTCCCGCCAGTCATCCATCGCTTCCGCGGTCAGGCGGTCTTGCGGTCCCCACGGCCGCACGTCCGCCAGATGGCCGAACACACTGCGCCATGCGGCGCGACCGCTTCCGAGTTCCTCGCCGCGCTGGAACCGCCGCCAAAGGCCCACCAACTCGCCAAGCGCGGTCCGATCCGGGATCGTAAAGTAGAATCTGCGGGGGACCCGCTTGCCATCTCTGGGATTGCCGTCCCTGTCCGGTACGTAAAAGTCTTTGTCAGGCGCGGCGTCGCCTTCGTCCTCGCCAAGGAATTCGAGGCCCCTCACGCCACGCACCGCGCGGTAGAAGTCGGCGACTTCGCTGGCGACCTCGAAAACGAGCGCTCGTTCGGGAACGATTGCGGTGGGGTCGTCGCGAAGCTCGGCGAGCGCGTCCGGATCACCGAGCGCCTGTTCCAGCCGCTCGAATTTCGGGCCAAGCCTTTCGGCCTGGCGGCCCCCGGCGGATGAGGTGACGCTTTCCCTTGGCGGCCATCCCCGCGAGGGCGCTCGCCGCTCCGGGCGTGGCATCGCCAGAAGGGGACGTTCAGCCATCGGACAACCCTTGCTCCGCGCTGCCCGAACGGATCGGCTGGACGCGCTCCTGCCAGAGCTTCAGTTGTTCCTCTATTGTTCTCTTCAGGAAGCGTTCCTTCATTGTCATCACATCGCGGCGGCGCACATCGAGCGTGAATTCCTCCGCCTCGGCATAGCTGATCGCGCCGATACGTTTGGCGAGGGAGGAAGCCGCAATGCCCGGACGCCGGTCGAACGATGCCAGGAACCTGTCGAAATATTCCGTCAGTTCCCTCTCGCTCGGCGCGGGTAGCTCCAAACGCAGCTGGAACCGACGCCAGACCGCACGGTCCAGAAGTTCCGAATGGTTGGTTGCGGCGATGACGACCGCGTAGCTCGGCAGTGCATCGACGTGCATCAGCAGCGATGTGACGACGCGCTTGATTTCTCCGGTTTCATGGATGTCACCCCGTTCCTTGCCGACGGCGTCGAATTCATCGAAAAACAGCACGCAAGGCGTTGTCCTCACATAGTCGAAAACGCGTTTGAGACGGCTGGCCGTTTCGCCGAGATAGCTGCCGATCATGGCCTCGTAGCGGACCACGAAGAACGGCACCGCCAGTGATTCGGCGATCGCTTCGGCCAGCGAGGTCTTGCCGTTGCCCGGCGGGCCGACGAAAAGAAGCCGGTGCCGCGGATCGAGACCGTGCGCGCGCAGCAGGCCGGACCTCCGCTGCTCGTCTATCAGTTGCTCCACGGCCGCACGGCATGTCTCTGACAGGACCATGTCGCCCAGCTCCCGCCTTGGCGTGATCTCGGCAATGAACCGGCGCGCCTTATGCGGGTTTTCGGAGACCGGGGGATGCATGTGCATGCCGTTTCCGTTGGCCTGCATCGCCCGAAGGAGCCTGTCCGCCAGAACCGTGTGCTGCTTGTCTTTCTCCTCGGCGATTATCGTCTCGACCGTCGAACGCACGGCGTTACTGTCGCCGGCCACGCTCGCTCTGACAAGGCTTATCAGAAGGTCACCGCGCGCCATTTGACAAACCCCCGGCCCCAGTCCTTCGGAGCTTCTCCACGAGCGCCTCGATGATCCAGTGGTTGCGCGAGACCGGCACGTCTTCCTGATCGAGAGACGCGTTTATCCGCTTGAGAATGTGTTCAGGGATTCTAACCGTTACCGGAACGCGCTCCCTGCCGTTGGTGGCTGACTTCATGGACTCGAATCATGTTGATGTCACTCTGTAATCGTATAGATATCACGGCTCGCTGTCGACCCTATTCTGAAACACG
>JAPOUP010000234.1 GCA_026708635.1 Rhodobacter sp. | reverse complement strand
CCATGCGCGGCCTCGCTCCGATGCGTTATTGAGGACAATGTTGCCCATATTGGGGAATAAATTGCGTTGAAAGCTGTTTTTGTTGCGCATATGACCGAAATCATCGCAGATCCACTGCGACTAAGGACCGGATGGAAAGCGCGGAAGCGAGCGAGAGCGATCTTGAGATTTATCGGCAACGCTACGAGACATTCAGGCATCTCGACAGACTGCGGTTGCAAATGCTTCAGATACTCGTCGCTGTCGGAACGGCGACTACGCTTGTTCTGAAAGCCACCTCGGGGCCTCCAGAATGGTGGCTCTCGCGCCAGGACACGTGACATCAACGCAGTCGGTTCGGAGGTCCCCGCCCGCGCGGACACCACGACACCCGATCCGGCGAGCGGGAACATTCAGCGGGGCCGTGCGCGAACGGCGGTCCCCTCAAACGGTATCGGGCGTCCCCGCGGCATCCGGGGACGCCGCCGGCGACGATGCGTCCAGGCGACCTACAACCGCCTCAGGCTCCATCTCCTCGCCCTGTCCGGTCCTGCGGCAGCGCAGCTCCACCTTGCCTTTCGCCAGACCCCTTGGTCCGACCGTGATGCGCCAGGGAAGGCCGATCAGGTCCATTGTGGCGAACTTCGCGCCGGGTCGCTCCTCCCGGTCGTCGTAGAGGGTTTCGATCCCCGCCGACACCATCCGCCCGTAGAGCGCCTCGCAGGCGGCGTCCGTGGCGGAATCGCCCTGCTTCACGTTGACGATTCCCGCCCTGAAGGGCGCGACCTCCTCCGGCCAGATGATCCCGTCGTCGTCATGGCTGGCCTCAATGATCGCGCCCGCGAGACGGCTAACGCCGATGCCGTGGCTGCCCATGTGCACCGGAACCGCCCTGCCCCGCGGATCCTGCACCGTCGCGCCCATCGCCCCGGAGTATTTCGTGCCAAAATAGAATATCTGGCCGACCTCTATGCCACGTGAGGTCTTTCGGCGCGCTTCGGGGACCTTGAGGAACAGGGCTTCGTCGTGCGTCTCGTCCGTCCGGGCATAGGGGCCGGTGAATTCACGGGCGATCGCGGCGCATTCCTCACGGTCATCATAATCGACCGCCCGGTCGCCGAGCGTCAGGTCGGTAATCCCGCTGTCGTAGAAGACTTCCGATTCACCGGTGTCGGCAAGCACCAGGAATTCGTGCGTGTCGTCACCGCCGATGGGTCCGGACGCCGCACGCATCGGAATCGCCCGGAGACCCATACGCTCGTAGGTACGGAGATAACTGACCATGTGGCGGTTATAGGCGTGGAGGGCCGAGTCCCTGTCGATGTCAAAGTTGTAGCCGTCCTTCATGAAGAATTCCCGGCCCCGCATGACGCCGTATCGCGGGCGGATCTCGTCCCGGAACTTCCACTGGATATGGTAAAGCGACAGGGGAAGGTCGCGATAGCTCCGTACGTGGGCCCGGAATATGTCGGTGACGAGTTCCTCGTTTGTCGGACCGTAGAGCAGATCGTGGCCATGGCGGTCGGAGATCCGGAGCATTTCCTCGCCATAGACATCGTACCTCCCGGACTCGCGCCAGAGGTCCGCGGACTGGACCGTTGGCATCAATATCGGAATGTGGCCGGCCCTGGCCTGCTCCTCATGAACGATGCGCTCTATGTTGCGCAGAACCCTGTAGCCGAGCGGTAGCCACGAATAGATGCCTGCGGACGCCTGCTTGATCATGCCGGCCCGCAGCATCAGCCGATGGCTGACGATCTGGGCCTCGGAAGGCGTTTCCCTCAGTACGGGAAGGAAATAGCGGGAAAGACGCATTCAACTGCCCATGTTCTGTCGCCGGATCGGCTCTAGATCATCCGGCGCGGCGGGGCAAGCCACACTCGATGTCCTCGTGAAACCGCCCGGAAAGACACGACCGGAGGCTGCCATGACCCGGAACATGGCGGACCCGAACGGGACGGAGCGGCTTCGGATGGAGACGAAAACCTGCCTGTGGCGGCCCGGGCAGGGCATCTCCCGTGATTCCGATCCGGGCACCGATCGGCGGAAGGCCATCGCCAGCGCCTCATTTGTCCGCCGCCCGTTCCTCAAGGTGTCCATATATGCGGCTTCGGGTCGTTTAGGCCTATATCTCATGGTGTTGGGGTAACCGCAATCTGTCGTATCCTCCCATCAGGAGACCAAGGCAGGTACGGTAATCGCCATCCTCTTTCTATGGCGTCCCTAAAGGTATTGAATTGGGAAGGGGATCAGTCGGGCAGTCCGATCAGGACGGCAAGAAACGCGAAGCCCGCGCCCAGAACGCTAATGGTGAGGACCATCTGGGCGATGCCGAAACCGACGACCCAGCGCTGGTTCTCCTTGTCGCGTTTCGCCGCGTCTTCGCGACCCCTGGCTATGTCCGCGCGAAACCCTTCCAGCGTTGCGGCAAGATCGGCTTTCATGATCTCCATGTCCTTCTGTACGAGCGCCAGCTGCTTCTCCAGCCCGCGGGCGTCGGGTGTGTCGGTAATCCGCCCACCCTAAGCCCCGGATCGCGCGCGGTCAACGGCGCGGCGCTCACCGATAGGTCTTGCGGAAGGTCGCGAAAGTTTTCTCGATCCCCTTCGCGTCGAGGGCGATGTTCTCTGCCTGTTCCTCAAGGTTCCCGTAGCCGAGATAGGGACTGTACAGCACCGCGACATAGTTGGGTCAATCCCAACAAAGGTCCCGAAAGTCCCACGGGATTCGGCTACGGATGAACGCCGTCGGCGCGCTCTTTCCTGAGCTGCCTGATCCGTTCCGGCGGGAAATACCGGTAGAAGGCCGTGCGGCCGATTCCGGGCCGGTCGATGGCGTCGCCGACGAAGGGGTGGTTCTCGGTGTCCCCGGGCATGGCCCCGGCGTGCCTGAGGGTCCTTTCGTCCATGATGGCCCTCGGCCCGCCGCCCTGCCGTCCTCGCCTGTTGGGGTTCTTGTGTGTGAGGGTGTGTGTTTGGGGTTGGGCGGGTCGATTGATCAGGAGAACAGCGCCACGGCGCCGATGACGAGCGCGGTGCAGCCGAGGACCAGGGTGATCGTCCAGCGCTGGTTGTCCCTGTCGCGCTTGGCCAGATCCGCCTGCAGACTGGCAAGTCGGGCGTCAATACGTGATTCCATCGCTTCGTTCTCCGCGCGCCGCGCGTCCAGCCGTCCTTTCAGTTCGGCGATCGCCAGCGCGTTCTCGGTCTCATCCGTCATCTCCGCCCATTTTAAAAAGTTCAACACTAATCGGGACATCCCCCACGTTCCACTACCGTATCGTAAAGCCCATGCCGGGTCAGGCCCGGATGACTGTCAATTCCACTGTAGGAAAGCGATGCATCCTCATACCTGCGAAACGCAAAAACAGCCTGGTTCATATGCTCGGTGCTGAAGACCTTTAGCCTCACAGGCAGGTGAAAGTCGGCCACGGCCAGACCCGTCACGCTCAGAAACAGGTCAGGCTCCAGCTTCGTGATCACGTCCTGGAGCGTGTTTTCCCGGAAATCCGTCAAATACATGAACGCCGGTATGCGGGTTGCGAACTTGACCAGCTTTTCCTGAACCATCCTGCGCTTCGACTTGAACTCCTTTTCCTCGGCGGAAAGCTCTTTCTTTTCCCTGTCCGTGATGTGGCCGGATTTGGCCCTGCCTTTCAGTTCTTTGACCCTCTCGCCTTTGTTGATGATGGTCTGGATGATGCTGTCGCCGAGCGACCGCCACCCTTCGATCCGCTCGACCGCTTTCATGGCCCCTTCATTGTCCATGATGCGTCGCAGCGTGGCGTTGTCGACATTGACCAGGAGCGCGCTTTCCCATTTGCGGGCAAGCAGCGTCGCGGAGGTGCCCGCCATCGCAATGTCCAGAATGCCGCCAGCGTCAATCTGGGTCATATTCGCGCCGTCGTAGGCGAGTACGGGCAGGAACGACACGAGGTCACGAACCGCGTTTTCGGGTTGGGTTCGTTGGGCGAAAGCCCAATGCCGTATTCGGAAAGCTGCCGAAGCGCACGGGTCGGCGCGAAGTCGAAGACAAAGCAGGCCGGCTTGAGAACCTCTTCTTCGTTGGGGTCGTCGCCATTGGGGTTCTCGATTGCCCAAGGGGACTGCACCCGGAACGCTGCCTGAAAGTAGGTCTCGGGCGACTTAAGATTAGGGGAATGCGCTATATATTGTCCGTAATCCTGTCACGCATCTGCCTTGTCGGCATAGGAAGCCGTTAACCGAATGCTATTGGCAGGATCAGGGCCGCCGATGCCAGCTATTTACAGCTTTCCCGGCGCGATGAGGCAGAGGCCCGGGCAGCGCCCGAGCGCCCGGCGCCAAGTCTTCACCAAGCCAGGCGTTGCCTGGCGACAATGCCTGGCGAGACACCCCGACAGATGCGCGACGGGGCGATCCCCGCGCTTCCGTGCCTCACGGGCATCCGCGGCGGGGCGCTCACCCCGCCCGGGATCGGGCATGTGGAACTGGATGAAAGGTCCGTGACCCAGAACCCGCGCGGGGTGGCCACCAGGTTCGGCGGGCGAATCGACACGTTTTTCGCCAGGGACCCCGTTGGGGCCGAAGCCCCGTTGCGCGTGTGGATGACCTATCCCGAAGAGGTCGCGCCCTACAGCCCCGACGATCCGCTTTTTCCCGCTACGGCCCCTACGGCAAGGTCAGGCCAGGGGTTCACGGCCCGCGGTTTCACCCGCGCGCATCGGAAAACCGCC
>JAPOUP010000045.1 GCA_026708635.1 Rhodobacter sp. | reverse complement strand
GGACCGAATGGCGAAAACGGGCGAGGGTCGCAGTGAAGCGGTATCTCACGGCCGCCGCCGTGACGCTCGGGCTGAAGCGCCTCTACCCGTTAACGCAATGACGGCGCTACACTAGTTACAGCGTAGTTCGATGTCGTTCTCGGCCGCGTAAGCCATTGAATCCGAATCGACAAGCGGTTGGATCACCTCGGAGTCCGGCTCGATGTAGTCAGTGATCTGTTTCCATTCCGCGGCGGACGCGTCCCATTGCTGTACGATTCCGAGACCGTTTCCGCCATGGTTCTCACAGGTCACCGTGAATGGCGGACCGAAGTTTGGAATTCCGATTCCGGCCATCTTCTCCGCCGTCATTTCGAGGGCCTCCATACCGTCGCGCATCATCGCGGGAGTGATCTCCCCCTCGCCATGGATCGCCTGGGCCGTGCGAGCCGCCTCGCTCGCGAGCATCGCGGCGTATAGACCCCTGTTGTAAAGAACCGTTCCAAGGCTGGTTCCGTCTCCGGCGGCGAGTCCCTTGTCAAGGACATGGGTCGTCAGTTCATCGTAGATCGGAAAATCGGACCCGGGAAGATGCATGTTAAGCGCTTTGTAGCCGTCGGCGCCGTCACCAACCGGCAAGACATCGTTCTCGGAGCCAGACCACCAGATTCCGATGAAATTCTCCATCGGGAAGCGGATGTTGGCCGCCTCCTGAATCGCAACCTGATTCATGATTCCCCAGCCCCAGAGCAGGACATAGTCAGGGCGTTCACGGCGGATCTGCAGCCACTGGGACTTCTGTTCCTGTCCGGGAGAGTCGACAGGCAGGAGACTCAGGTTATTGCCGTGTTTGGCGGCCAACGCTTCCAGTGTGGGAATCGGCTCCTTGCCGTATGCGGAGTTGTGATAGACAAGTGCGATCGTTTTCCCCTCGATGTCGCCGTCGTTCAGGTCAAGGATGTGCTTTACGGCGATTGACGCCCCGTTCCAGTAATTGGTCGGATAATTGAAGACCCATTTGAAGACCCGTCCATTCGCCGCCGAGGTCCTGCCGTAGCCCATTGAATGGACCGGAATGCCGTCGGCGCTGGCTTTGGGGATCAGCTGATAGGTGATGCCGGTCGAGAGCGGCTGATAAACCAGCGAACCCTCGCCTTTGGTCGATTCGTAACATTCCACGCCCTTTTCGGTGTTGTAGCCGGTCTCGCATTCAATGACCCGTGTCATGACGCCACCAATGCCACCGTCGCGCTCGTTGAGCAGCGTGAAGTAATCGGCGTAACCATCCGCGAAAAGCGTTCCGTTGGCGCCGAAAGGCCCTGTGCGGTAGCTAAGCGAGGGGAACACGAGGTCGGCCAGTGCGGGTCCCGCCGCCAGCGTGCCGGCCAGCAGGATGGTTGCCATTTTAAGTCTCATTTAGGGATCCTCCCTTGGTTGATTGGCTTCGACGCACTCACTGTCCGGAAGGGCGTTCGCCATATCCAGTTTTGTGGAATCGCATCTTGCTAGCCATAACAGCGGATTACAACCCGAATGCCGGGACTTCATACGACATGAATTGACGCTTCAGGCATTCAGCCAACGAAACCACGGGTGCCCTTACCGCTTGCCGGATCGTGTGCGTTGACGCCTGAATTCCGGATAGTTCCGCCCCGGCCGCTTCGGGGCGTTTCCCCAAATCAAGGGAGTCGATGTTTGTCCCGGTCTATGGAGATCTGCTATAGTCCGCCATGCCCGCATTATGTAGAGACTGTATGGGACAAGCCGCCGCCTCGGGTGGGCGCTGTCCGGCCTGTCTCTCCCCCCGCGTTGTCTCGCATCCGGAACTCTTCGTTCTTTCGGTCGCACATATGGACTGCGACGCTTTCTACGCGAGCGTCGAGAAGCGTGACAACCCTGATCTTGCCGACAAACCCGTCATTATCGGTGGGGGGAAACGAGGTGTGGTCTCGACAGCCTGCTACATCGCCCGCGTTAGAGGGGTCCGATCGGCAATGCCGATGTTCAAGGCGCTGCGGCTTTGCCCGGAGGCGGTTGTAATCAAGCCCCGGATTTCCGCTTACGCGGAAGTCAGCAGGCGGATTCGCGAAATGATGGAGGAACTCACGCCCGCGATTGAACCGCTTTCCCTCGACGAGGCGTTTCTCGACCTCTCGGGTACGCAACGCCTTCACGGTCGACCCCCGGCGGTGATGCTCGCCGAACTGGCCAGACGGATGGAAAGCGATCTCGGAATCACCGGCTCCATAGGACTCTCGCACAACAAGTTTCTCGCCAAGATCGCCTCGGATCTTGACAAGCCTCGCGGTTATTCGGTGATCGGTGTGGATGAAACCGAGGAATTCCTCAGGGACCGGCCCGTGCGGCTGATCTGGGGGGTGGGACAGTCGTTGCAGCGGTCGCTTGAGAAAGCGGGGGTACGAACCTTTGCGGATCTAAGGCGATGGGAAAGAAAGGAGCTTGGCGAGCGTTTTGGCTCTATGGGCGAGCGGCTCTGGAAGCTCGCCCGTGGGAAAGACTTCCGCAGCGTCCGACGGGACGCTCCGGTTAAGTCGATCTCCCACGAAACCACGTTCCCGGAAGACACCGAGAGCGGCGGCATAATCGATGGCCACATTTGGCGCCTGAGCGAAAGAGTCGCTGACCGCGCGAAGGCAAAGGGCATCGCGGGAAGGGTCGTCACCCTTAAACTCAAACGCGCCGACCACCGGCTGCTGACCCGCCAGATGAGGCTCGCGGAGCCAACTCATATGGCTGACCGGATTTATCGTACCGCCCGCGCTCTGCTCGCCGCCGCGGGTGATATAGGCTCCTGCAGGCTTCTCGGAATCGGATTGAGCCAACTCACCCCAGCCGAGGATGCTGACCGCACGGGTGATCTTCTGGACCCGGATGCCGACAGGCGCGCCATGGCGGAGCGCGCATCTGATACCATCCGAGGCCGTTTCGGTAAGGACAAAATTATCAAGGGACGTGCCTTGAGATAGTTGAATTGAATTTGGTGCGGGTTTCCAAAGATACCATATGCAGGAACGCGGAACGTTCGATTTCGGAGCCCGGAAGCCGAAAATCGGCCTACCCGAACGCCATTGGCGGAAGGGTTTAAGCCGCTCGGCTCTTACTCCGCGGACATCTTCGCGTCTTGCCTTCCGATCAGCACCAGCTTGGCGGTTATCCCTCGCATGAGCGTGTGAAATTCCTCCAGTCGCCTGTTTGGAGTGACATCCCGCTCATTCATGTACAGTGATCGATCGATCTCAACCTGAATGACATGCTGGCCCCTTGAGGGCTGACCGTATCGCTTCGCGGTATAGGCGCCCGCGAATGGAGTGTTACGCATCACTCGCAGCCCCGCGCCGGAGAACGCCGCTTCCACACGGTCCACAAGATCCTGGCGGGCCGTGGTTCCGAAACGGTCGCCGAGGACGATCTCGGGGCGCGGCGCACCGTCGCCGATACCCTTTACGGCCGCATGCGGCATCGAGTGGCAATCGATCAGGATCGCCTCTCCGAACCTTTCCCGCGCATCGCAAAGAATCGTCTGGAGACAGTGGTGATATGGTCGCCAGAATTTTTCTATGCGGGTGTTGGCCTCGCTTAGCGTGATCTTGCCGGGATAGATGGCGAGACCGTTCGTCACCACTCTAGGTATCACGCCAAGCCCGGAAGTCACCCGAGGATTTTTCGTTCCGTCGCGTACGTCCGCTATCAACGTCGGATCAAGCTCATCGGCCGAGCGGTTGAGGTCGATGAACGCGCGGGGGGCGGTCGCCGCTAGAAGTGGTGAGCCGAACGACGGTGCGGCCCCGAACAGCATGTCGACGAAAGCGTCCTCGGAAGAGCGGAGCGTCTGCACATCGAGCCTGCTCCTCCTTAGAAAACTATCGGGATAGTCCCGGCCGCTGTGGGGAGACGCGAAAACGACGCTTGAGGTCTGGACTGAGGGTTTCAGTAGCCTGAATGGCGCTTTTTTCATCCGACTTTCCTTCACGCAGGACAATGCGCCTTTCGTTCATCGCCAACAAGTGCCAAGACTTTTCCGCGCGTTCCTTTCGGCATGCCGCGGTTGTCCGGACGCCCCGGATGCCGCGCCGGGGGCGTACCGATCGACCGTGGAGGGCATCCAGGCTTCCCGCGGTATGCCGTCTCCTCGGCCCCGACAGAAATGATCCCGCCCAAAGTCTTGGTGCCTTGAACCGGCATTTTCTTTCGTCTATACCATGCCGCGCCCGCGCGCCTTTCCTCGGGCCCCGTTCCGTTGGATGGGAAGCTCGCCGCGGCGATACGGGTCGTACATGGGCGGTTAGCTCAGCGGTAGAGCACTACGTTGACATCGTAGGGGTCACTGGTTCGATCCCAGTACCGCCCACCATAGCCGAGGGCAAAACTGACACGCCGGCGCAACCCGCGCCGCGGCACAAAGGATAAGGGACATGAAGGTCCGAAACTCGCTACGTTCGCTTAAGAACCGTCACCGGGACTGCCGTATCGTTCGCCGGAAAGGCCGCGTATATGTCATCAACAAAACCCAGCGCAGGTTTAAGGCCCGTCAGGGTTGACGTTTCCGTCCGGCGCACGGGCGCCTTTCCCGCGAGTGGTGAACCGCGTTTCCGGACGCGCTCGGTTCGGTAGCGGAGGCCGAAGCATTGGGACGTTCCGCGGCTCGGCCAAATCGGAACATTATTGTAAGTGAGACGACCCCGCCAGTCCGCATCCCCAAAT
>JAPOUP010000205.1 GCA_026708635.1 Rhodobacter sp. | reverse complement strand
CTCTCCCTTGCCCAACAGGAAATTCTGTTGTGCCATGCCTAGCTCCTTTATCCCTTATCGCCGCGCCCCTCAGTGCGGTTGCGGATGGTGTCACGGGCTACGCCCGTGATCTCCTGAGCCCTGCGCTGCGACACAAGCCCGCTCCCCGCAAGTTGCGCGGCTACCGCTATCCGTTGCTGTCGGGGCAGATGCGACAGACGTTCCGGTGAGATCAGGGAAGGGAGGTGTTGATCAAGCGGCTGGCCGTCCAACGCCGCCGCCCGCTTGGCAAGGGTGACCTCCCGCTCGATATCGCTGTATGAGCGGCCGGCGAAGGCGACCGATAGAATGTCGAGCCATTTTCCCGTTTTCAAAGCTGGATTCTCGAACAACTTGCCCAGAAACGTCCGTGCGGCTTCGGCTTCGGGGAGGTCAAAACGCACCTGTTGCTCGAAGCGCCGCCACACAGCCGGATCAAGCAGGTCCGCGTGGTTGGTCGCGGCGACCAGGAGCCCGGATGATGGCCAGTCATCGAGCTGCTGAAGCAGAACCGTCACGAGACGCTTGAGCTCGCCGATTTCCGCTGAATCGTCACGGCGCTTGGCGATGGCGTCCAGTTCGTCCAGCAGGAGTACGCAGTTGCACGATTTGGCGTATTCCAAAACCTGTCGCAGATTGGTGCCCGTGCGGCCGAGATAGCTGCTCATGACAGCCGACAGATCCAGTATCAATAGGGGGCAGCCGATGCTCCGCGCGACCCAGCGTGAACCAAGGGTCTTGCCGACCCCCGGAGGGCCTGTGAACAGGACGGTTCGGGTTGGCTCAAGGCCGGCCCGCATCAGCGCCTCGACCCTCCTGCGCTCTTCCACAAGGCGATCAAGCGCCACCCGCACCCCCTCCGAGTAAACCGGCTCAAAGGGAATGTGGGGGGTTTCCTCGAAACGCAAGAGATGGGTGCGCGTGTCGGAATCCGTTGGCACGGCAGCGCTGATATCACGCCGCAGCGGAGTTGAGCGGGTCGGGTTCTCGCGCAGCAGCTCGATCAGGGATTCGGCGAGCTTCCTGTCTGTCGTACGCCGTTTGGCGACCCTTTGCAGAAGCATCTGAACGTCCTGAGTCCGCTCGGACAATGCAACGCGCGCGAGGTGGACGAATTCCTCCTCTATTGTATTCTTCTGTGCCATTCTCTCCTCATAGTCTTATAATAATGTTACCATGACAAGATTATAAGTGGAAGAGAAATTTTCAGTATAGGTCGCATCGAAAGAACAGACTCTCCGTTACGCTTTAACCTACCTCGGGCCGTCGAAGGACGGCACTTCGTCTCTACGCGCTTTCGGACCGCATCCCCGTATCGGAGGAAAGAATGAAGACCGTGCAGGCGGAAAACGAGACGCTGAAGGCAGACCTCGCCGCGACCCTTTCCGGAATGCGGGCCGACATTGCGAGGCATCGGGAGGACGCCGCCCGCCGGGAAACCCGGCTGATCCTGGCGGTTGCCGTCATTGTCGGTGTCGGCCTGACCATATTCGGCTTCCTGACCGCTTCGCCCGGCGTATGAAAACGCGTCAAGCGGCTTAATCCCTCGCGTAGAGACGAACGCCGGTGTACGGGCACGTCCTCCACGGGCGAAAGATAAGCCGGAAACCCGGCGGCGGATCATGAAATTAGGCTTTGCAACTGCCGCGATTTCCCCTAATGTCGTTTCTTCCGCCCGGGCCGTACCCGGCGGAAAAACTCCATGAGCCCTGCTGGACGACATCCCGGCCCGCGCCATGAACCAGAAAAGGAGTCCCCGATGTCGATCACGGCGGAAGAAAAGAAGCGCCTTATGACGGAGTTCGCCACCAAGGAAGGCGACACCGGCTCACCGGAGGTGCAGGTAGCGATCCTGACAAGCCGGATCTCGACGCTGACCGAGCACTTCAAGACCCACGGGAAAGACAATCATTCCCGCCGGGGCCTGCTAAGGCTGGTCGCGAGGCGCCGCAGGCTTCTGGAATACACCAAGAGCAGGGACGAGGCCCGGTATCAGGATCTCATCAAGCGTTTGGGTATCAGACGCTAAAGGCATTCAGCGATCCGGCGTCCTTTGGACACCGGCCGGCGCGTCGGGGTCCATCTCCCGTGAAATTCCCGTAGCGTCCTGAATTCGCCGGACGCGCGGGCCGCGGCTTTGGCCGGTAACCGACGCCCGGCCCTTGCGGCGGGTACGCGACTTCATGTAAATGCCCGCGCAACGGAACGTAAAGTAAATCGCCTCAGGAACGCATTCAGCAGGATTCGGGGCGGCGGCAATGGGGCCGCCAGGAAACGGGAGACCCGGAGTCCGGACGATCTCCCAAAAGGATACACCATAGATGTTTGATCTGAAGACAAAATCCATGCGATGGGGAGAGGAAACCCTCACGCTCGAAACCGGCAAGGTCGCGCGGCAGGCGGACGGCTCGGTCGTAGCCACACTGGGTGAGACAACGGTGATGGCGAACGTCACCTTCGCCAGGGAGGCCAAGCCCAACCAGGGCTTCTTTCCGCTGACCGTCCACTACCAGGAAAAATATTACGCCGCTGGCAAGGTACCCGGCGGCTTCTTCAAACGCGAGGCCCGGCCGACCGAGAAGGAAACCCTGACCTCACGCCTGATCGACCGGCCGATCCGGCCGCTGTTCGTTCCCGGATTCAAGAACGAAGTGCTCGTGATGTGCACGGTTCTTTCACACGACCTGATAAATGACCCTGACGTAGTTGCGATGATAGCGGCCTCCGCGGCGCTCACGCTGTCCGGGGTTCCGTTCATGGGGCCCATCGCGGGTTGCCGCGTCGGCTTCACGAACGGCGAATACGTACTGAATCCCAGCGTCGATGACATGCAGGACCTGCGCAACAAACCCGAACAGCGTCTGGATCTGGTCGTCGCCGGCACCAGGGACGCGGTGATGATGGTGGAATCGGAAGCGTATGAGCTTACCGAGTCGGAAATGCTCAACGCGGTTATCTTCGCGCATGAGCGGATTCAGCCCGTCATCGACCTGATCATCTCACTGGCGGAGGAGGCCGCCAAGGAACCTTTCGACTTCCAGGCGCCGGACCACTCGACGCTCTACGGAAAGCTGAAGGCTCTTGGCGAGGACCCGATGCGTGCGGCATACGCGATAACCGACAAACAGCGTCGTGTGGCGGCCATCGCCGCGGCGGAGGAGGAGATCACCGCCGGTCTCTCCGAGGAGGACAGGGAGAACGAAAACCTCGGCTCCGCCCTTAAAATGCTCGGATCGAACATATTGCGCGGTGACGTCGTCGGGAACGGACGCCGAATCGACGGCCGCGCGCTTGACGAAGTGCGCCCGATCGTCTGCGAGACCGGGTTTCTTCCCCGGACGCACGGCTCGGCCCTATTCACCCGGGGCGAGACCCAGGGCCTTGTCGTCACGACTTTGGGAACGGGTGACGACGAGCAGATCATCGACGCGCTCCATGGCAACTTCCGATCGAATTTTCTGCTACATTACAATTTTCCGCCCTATTCGGTGGGTGAGACGGGACGCGTCGGTCCTCCGGGCCGACGTGAGGTAGGTCATGGAAAACTCGCCTGGCGGGCGCTTCAGGCAGTCCTTCCGGCCGCTACCGACTTTCCATACACCATCCGGCTGGTCAGCGAGATCACCGAGTCAAACGGGTCGTCCTCGATGGCGTCCGTCTGCGGGGGGTCGCTATCCATGATGGACGCCGGCGTTCCGTTAAAGGCGGCCGTCGCGGGTGTGGCGATGGGCCTGGTTCTGGAGGATGATGGCAGCTACGCCGTCCTGACCGACATTCTGGGCGACGAGGACCATCTCGGCGATATGGATTTCAAGGTCGCGGGCACCGAGAACGGCATCACCTCTCTGCAGATGGACATCAAGGTCGCGGGAATCACGCCGGAGATCATGGAAGAGGCGCTTGCCCAGGCGAAGCGGGGTCGCATGCATATCCTTGGCGAAATGGCCAAATCAATCACCGAAGCGGGTGAGTTCAGCATTCATGCCCCGCGTATCCAGACCATGACGATTCCAACCGACAAGATCCGCGAAGTGATCGGTACGGGCGGGAAGGTGATCCGGGAAATCGTCGAGGTCTCGGGGGCGAAGGTCGACGTCAACGACGATGGCGTCATCAAGATCGCATCCCCCAACGGCGAAGCCATACAAAAGGCGCACGACATGATCCACGCGATCGTGGCGGAACCGGAAGTGGGTCAGATCTACAGGGGCAAGGTCGTCAAAATCGTCGACTTCGGCGCGTTCGTGAACTTCTTTGGCAAGCGTGACGGGCTCGTGCATGTGAGCCAGATCGTGCCCAGACGGCTAAACCATCCTTCGGACGTGCTGCAAGAGGGCCAGGATGTCTGGGTGAAGTTGGTGGGCCTGGACGACCGCGGAAAGGTAAGGCTGTCCATGAAGATCGTCGATCAGGCGACCGGCAAGGAGAGCGAGTAGATTCCGGGGAGCCGGGCGCGCCAACCCAGTTGAGGCGCCGCCTGGGCTCCGCGGCTCTCCGGGAGACGGGGCGTTGTCGGCACGCACCTCCTTAAGTCGACCCGATTGATTCCTGCATCAAGCGTTTGGGGCGATCCGGGCCCAATGGTCGATACGCCAGGTCGCGGCCTCCTACCCTGACGCACCGCCGCTCGTTGCCGCGCTGTCCGGCCAGAGCGCGTCGAGCGGGAAGGTGACGGCGTCGAAGGGCGGGAG
>JAPOUP010000135.1 GCA_026708635.1 Rhodobacter sp. | reverse complement strand
GGTTGCGGTGATGCGATACAGGCTCGCCTCGCCCGTCATGGAGGGTGACAGCGCATGTCGCTCACCGGGAGCGAGCAGACATGTGTCGCCAGGGTTAATGACCGCCTCAGCACCCTCTGTCCGAAGTCTCCAATGCCCACGCATCGGCATCAGCACGCAATGCCCTTCCCGGGCGGTGAACCCGTCGGGCCAGGAACCCCGGACCAGAAGCTCCACCTCGAAACCCGGTCGGTCGCGCAGCACCGCGTCTTCGCCGATCACCTTCGCCGGCTTGCCACGCGCGAGTCCCATCAAGTCGAGGTAGCGGGCGACGTGATTCCGGATCAGAACCTCAGGCGGCACCTCCGGATACTCCCCGAGCTGATCTTCCGTCAGAAGCGGCATCGGGTGGATACCCTCGGGAAGACGCTCTCCCTTGCACGTATCGTATAGCACCCCGTTCCCGCCCAGAACCAGCCCGTGGTCCCGGGCGTCCTCGATCACCTGCGGCGCCCATGTGACCCCACCACCCGCATCGTCGCCGCCCAGAACCGCCATGATCATGCCATAGTCGGTCCCGACATTCTCGAAACCCCGGAAAATACCGGTCGGGATGTTGATTATGTCACCTTCATCCAGCAAGACGTCCCCCGCCGTACCCCACCGGCCCCAGAAAAACCGCCAGCGGCCTTTCAACACGAAGAACACCTCGGCCGTCGAATGGCTGTGAAGGGAGTTGCGGCACCCCGGGGGCTGGCCGGCGGCACCGATGTTGAAACCCGGCGTGTCGCGGATGTGTACGTGCTGGTCCGGGCTTTCGCTGACACCACCGCCAATGATCGTGAAGTTTTCCTTGCGGTCACTTCCGGGAGTATGCGCGTCGATGAACGCCGTCATGCATGGTTTCAGATCACCGTAACGCACTATCCGGCCTTCAAGCCCTTCGACTGCCATCGCGGGGTTTCCTTCTCCTAGGGGGCACAAGGGGTAAAATCCCGGGTATCCGGATTTCCGTCGGTCCCGTCCGCCGCCGCTCCAGGTCGCCCCGCACCGCGCGGCCGCGCGCAAGGTCCTGATGGCCGGTCCCCCGGACGTTCCTTCGACGGAGGCGGCGAGCGGGGCGTTTTCCTCAAGACCGAGAATGCGTTGAGGCGTATGACCGATCTCGCCGCCATCATATGTTACGCCGGTTCTCCCGATACCACAGTCGCGCGTACGGAGCCGCCTCCCTGCGCCGTCGGGCCTCGGGGCCGGTCCAGTGTTCGAACGGAGACCCCACCGGAATGTCGCGATCGCGGGTCACTGGGATATCGGCGGATGAAACCGGCATCGGTCATCCTCCCGTCTTCAGAAGTATCTGTTTCCAGACAGCGGTCTCATCATAAAGGGTATACTCCCTGCGCAGACCCCAAGGCCCGAACTCCGCATGGCTGATGCCGAGGACATAGATCTCGGCACCGGTCGGTCGACCAAAGGCTCCCCATCCGTCGTGCCGTCCCCAGAGGCTCCAGCGGATGGCCGCGCGGGGCGGCATCATTGGATCCTCAAGGCCAATCGTATGGTGTATGGCAAACTTGGCGGAGGGAAAGGAAGCGCGTAGTCCCAGCCAGAAACCGCCTACCGCCGCACGCCCGTGGCCGGTCACGCCACCCGCATACTCGGTCTGCACCGCCCGGTCATACTCCGCCGCGATCACCGCCATGTCCGCGTCCATGACCCTGGTGAGAATGCCCGCATAGCGCCCGCCCCATTCGCTGTCGTTGCCATGTCCCATGTAAGGACCGTCGCGATCGGTGTCTGGAGTTAGTGGCTTCACGCACTCATCCGGCCCGCCTTCCCTCTCGATCAGGCCGGCGGCGTAAGCCCTCGGCTCCATGCCGAGCTGCCGAACGACCGCGCCCTGATCCCGTACGAGCCACTCGTCATCGATGCGGTTGCCCAAAGCATGACAGTCGGCGATGATCCGGTACCGGATCCCCGTTCCCGTCGCCTTGCCGAATACGCCATCCCCCAGATGGGTCGCCGTCGAGAGGATACGGTGTGAGCTTAGCATCCCCTCTTCCGGGGTGCCCGACCAGATCACGTCCTCGCCCAGAAGCCTACGGTCCGGGAACTCGGCCAGCGTCGCGAGCGTCGCGGCGATGACGTGCCCGTTGCCCACCACGACTGAATCCGGAGATCTCACCACGATGTCGTCCGCATAGTAATCGCGCAGCGTGGCGATGCCCCTATCTTCCCAGATCTCCTTGGTGATCCCAATGATGTAGTCCGGGAAGTCGCGGAACTTCGGATCGAAACCTTTCATGCCGACGCCCCTTTCCGCGATACGCCGTCGGGAAGCCGGGCCGAACCGCGAACGATCAACGGCGCCTCGATGGTGATCTGGCGGGGAGTGGCGGTGTCCGGACTCCGCACAAGCTCCAGCAGCGCCGATATGGTTTCCCCCACCATCCGAGCGGCGCATTGACGAACCGTGGTCAGGTCGTATGCCGGCCAGGCGGCGGGCGGCACGTCATCGAATCCCACGACCGAAACATCCCGCGGAATGGACAGGCCCATCTCGAAACGAATCACATCCATCACCGCGAACGCCATATGGTCGTTCGCGACGAAAACCGCGTCGGGACGCAGCTCCGGATCCGTTCCGAACAGGCGGCGGGCGGCGGCGCTGGCCGAATCGCTGCGGAAATCTCCCACCGCACGGGCGACGACCTCCCTACCGGCTTCCCGTATACCGTCGTTGAATCCCGCCTCGCGGTCGCGCTGGGTCGAAGCGCCTTCCCAACCCGCGATATAGGCGATCCGCTCATGTCCTCCCGCCAGCAGGAACTCGGCCACGCTTCGGCCACCGGAGTAATTGTCGGACGTTACGGAAGTGATGCCGTCGTCATCCTGTTTGCGGTTGAACAGAACGACGGGCACGCCCGCCGCCTGGCAGCGCGACGCTATGTCCGATGACATGGCCACCGACGCCATGACGATACCGTCAACCTGGAAGTCCAGGATTTCCCCCAGCACGTCCTCGATGTTGCCCGCCGTCTGCGATGCCATGAAGACCAGAACATGGTAACCGTTCTCCTGAAGCGCCCTCGACAGCCTCTCCAGCGCCTCCGGGTAAAAGTAGTTCTCCAGGTAGGCGACCACGAGACCGATGATCCGACTCCTCCCCGATGCCATCGCGCGGGCCAGGACATTGGGGCGGTAGCCAAGCTCCTTCGCGGCGCGGCGCACTTTCTCGGCGGTCTTCTGTGACACAGATGCACCCGGCGTGAAGACCCGGCTGACCGCTGACTGCGACACGCCGGCGCGCTCGGCCACCTGCCGCGACGTCACCTTCACCGGCATCGGCCCATACCGTCCGGAATACGGATATCCCCCGTGTTCCGGGCCTTGTTGAATTCGCGCAGGCGGGCGAACACGTCGACGCCCAGCTGGAAATACATGTCCAGGAGATCGACAAGCACCCAGTTCTCGCGGATCAGGTCGCCTTCAAACCGCCAGAAATCAAGGCTCCGCATCGTGACCCGCTGACCCGCCGGCGCGATGCCCATCCACCCGTCGCCGGTCACAGTCTGGAGCATGTTGGGCCAGCCCGTTACGGCGGCGTAATCGCCGTCGCCGAAGAAATGGAACACGAGTTCCTCCAAATACCGCCCGCGGTCCGGCATGGCGTTTAGGAACGGGATCTGATGCCAGTGCCGAAAGCCCGGGATCCCTCGGCCGGTACCGATTCCAGCCGGCCCGTACCAGTTCATCCGGGGATGCCAGAAACGCTCCAGTTCCATCGCCTCGGGCCCGGCCTCGGCAGGGTGGCGTTTCATGTACCCCAGCATTTCGATGACGCGGGCGCAGGTCGCCGCGCCTCTCCGCGCGTCCCGGGGGGCCGCGACAACGCCGTCCTGCGTCGCCGGACCGGGCACCTGCCATTCGCGGCCCAGACTCGGCACCATAGGCCACGCGCCGGCCTGCATCATCACTTCCGGAATGTCCCACAACGCCTGCATCTCCGCGACCCGGCCGTCCACGACGCGATAGAACTCATGGAACCGCATCGCCACCTGATGCCCGGTCGGCGGAATGCCAAGCCATGCGGCGGTGAACACCCCGGTATAATATCCGCCGCAGCCGACCCAGTCCGATCCGTGTCCATCGGTGCCGGCGATCACGAGCCAGTCCCGGCGTTCCAGATCCGGCCAGGCCCGGAACAGTCCTCGGTAGGCGGTCTCGAAATACGCATCGGGACCCGCGCTGTCACCAAAGGGATGGCAGAGGCGAAACACCGCATCGGGCGATGAGGCGACATCGAGCGCCCGCCTGACATCCCGCTCGCTGAAATCGCGCATCGCCATGCGAAGCGGCGCCAGCAGGTCCATGTTCCGTTTATGGAGGTCAGCGGACACTACCCGCCATCCGTCACATCGTCGACCCGCTCGGGAAACGGAGCGGGCTCGCCGTAAGGAACGTTAACTCCACCGTAGCGCCGGACACGGACGTTACACTGCTCGGCATGTCCAACGAAACCCTCCAGAACGCAAAGTCGGGAACCGTATTGTCCGATCATTGAGGCCGCGCTGTCGGTAAGTATCCTCTGGTAACTATGCGTCTTCAGGAACTTTCCGACCCATAGACCGCCAGTATATCGACCCGTCTTCCTCGTGGGAAGGGTGTGGTTGGTGCCTATCACCTTGTCACCGTTGGCCACATTCGTGCGGGGCCCCAGAAACAACGCGCCGTAACAGGTCATGCGCTCCAGGAACCAGTCGTCCCGGTCGGTCATCACCTGGACATGCTCGGACGCGATATCGTCGGCGACCCGAAGCATCTCTTCATAGGT
>JAPOUP010000051.1 GCA_026708635.1 Rhodobacter sp. | reverse complement strand
CCGCCCGTCCACCGCGTCAACGAACTCGAACGGCAGGCCGAGACCGTCCAGCGCCGCCGAAACCCTTGCGCGGCGGTCGTGGCAGTCGGGAAGGGACAGAACGAATACGGGTATCATCCTGCTGTCAGATCGATTCCTACGCTTTCGTGCGGGATTGATACGTCAATGCGTTGTCTGTTGGAAGCGCAAGATAGATGGGCGGAGGGTTGAGCTGATTCATAGCCAGCGACTGTCGGATGGGTATTTTCAGTCATTTTGCCCCCACACGTCCCGCCATGACGCGAATTCTGGCGGCCGCACCCCGAAACGGGCGAAATTGCCCTCGTGCAGGCCGATAATCTCTTCCTCGACGACTTCGGCAAACCTGTCGCGATCCCGGGCATCCACCCTGCTTCCCGCCCAGCGCGCGATTTCCGCGGTAACCTGTTTTCGACCGGTCCCGGCGCGTATCAACATCGCGACGATCTCACGTATTTCGGTGCGGTACTTAAGTCGAAACGGATCCGGATCGCCAAGGGATTGCCGCACCGCGGCGTATTTTGCGGCCGACCGCCGATAGGCCCAGAAAAAGACATCTCTGAGAAGCGAGACATCGTTGAGTTCGTATATCCCGAGAACCGCATCAATGTAAGCGCGCCGGGAGACATCGGCAAAGGACAAAGGCGCGAGGTTATCGCGGATCAATGGAATATTGGCCGCAAGACGCGAAACCCTCTTGTTCACGTCATCGAACGGCTGGAGATAGGGAAGGTGGACCATCACGAAAAATGCCTGCTCGAATGGATCCTTGATCGCCGCGGCCTTCCGTAAAGCCTGTTCAAAGCATTCCTCGATCAGTTGCGGAACCTCGAGCGGATGAAACGCTGACTGATCAATGCCAATGCCAATGAAGCGCAGGCGCCCGGACGCGGAGGGATCCGAGAGCAGGTTGTTTGATAGAAGGGCATGCAGATTCAGCAGCGTGTACCTGTTGAGGTCGATATCCTCGGCCGCATCGACAAGAAATTCGATCGCGTCTTTGTGGTTGAGAATCATCTGCGCGTCGATCTGACTTCCGCCAACCGCTTCCTGGCCAAATTCAATCAATCGCCGCGTATCGAGCAACGAATAGGTGTTGCCCTCAAGGCGGCTGGAGTTCCAGGAAAGATCGATCAGCAAACGGTTGAGAACGAGCCTGGCATAGGTGCCAGCCGGTTGCGCCGCCGTTTGGGGCTTGCCGATGTCCATCAGACGCGCGCGCTCCGCGTTATCAAGGTAGAACGTTGAGTTCGGCTCGTATCGATCGAGGAAGTTTCGGTCGTAGCCGACGGGTTCGCGCGCCGCGACGGGTTTCCGAAGGTAGTCGCGCACCGCTCTACCTTGATCGGATAGCTTTATCGGGTGGCCGTATCCGTCTTCATGCCAACTTGAAACGTCACTGATGGGAGCGTCAGTTGTCGCGGGTCGGTACTTCGCCCAACGACCGCTTCCTACCATCCGCAGCCGCCCGCTGTTTACGAGCTGTTTCAACCGATATTGGAGTGTGCGACGGGGAATGTCGGCCGAGAGGTTCCGCGCGATATCCTGCGCTGCGATTCCGCCCGGGTGATGAGCGACGATATCCTGAAGCTCCTTGAGCGCTTCTTCCGATAATTTGTTCGCCATTGCCGTGATTCTCGCGCATAGATAATAGGCGCATATATCGTTTCTGTATGCGCAGGATTCAAGTATAAGCGCAAGTTTCAGCAATAGGCGCAGGATACCTTGCGCGTATTACGCGTAAAATGGGAGCCCGGAAGTCCGGGAAAGCGGGCGTATTATGAAATCCGCTCCGGGCGAGGCTTTGATTCCCTTCGTTATCCTCCTGACCCATTCCGGCGATGGTACACCCTATCGCGTCGCATGTTGCGCTCTTCGCCGTTAGACGAGACCTTGAACCGCCCTGGTCGGCTACCGGTCGAAGCGACAGTCATCGGGTGGTACGCGTAACTACAGGGAAGACGTGCCGTTCCATGGCGCATCAGGATATCCGGCTCGGTTTTTTCCTTCCGGGCCGCGCCTAACCCGGATCGGCAAGCTGTTTCGCATTGCCCTTCCGGGACTGTCCGGATCGCTTGGGCATGTAAGGTTTCATTCCCTTCCGTGCGAGTTTGTCGGCCCGCTCGTTCCCGGGATGGCCCGCATGTCCCTTAACCCATTTCCAAACAACCTTGTGCCGCGACCTGGCGTCGTCCAGATTCCGCCAGAGATCCGCGTTCTTGACCGGCTTTTTCGCCGAAGTGATCCAACCCCTCCTCTTCCAGCAGTGAATCCAGCTCATGATGCCGTTTTTCACATAGGTACTGTCCGTAACTATGGTGATCGCGCTAGGTTCGGTCAGGGCGTCAAGCGCCGAAATCACGGCCGTGAGCTCCATACGGTTGTTCGTCGTGTCCCGCGCGCCGCCGCATAGTTCACGGGTCTTCAGCAGCCGGTCGCCGCTGTGGGCCTCAAGCAGAACGCCCCAGCCGCCCGGGCCTGGATTTCCGCTGCATGCTCCATCCGTATAGGCGATGATCTCAGGCATGGGCCAACATCGTAATCCAGTCCTCGACGTCACCGGAGAGACCCTTTCCCACGCCCGTTCGGGCCGCGCCCGGAACGAATCCAGCGTCCACAAGCATCGTGCGCAGCTCATCCTCAGAATAATAGCTGTAATGTCTTCCCAGCCGGTCCGTCCTTTCTCCACCGCCAAGTTTCATGCCGATGAACAGCGGGCTACCGGGTTCGCGGATCACGTTCAGGGCCGCCAGATGCCGGGGTAGGTCGGCGCGCGGGGCGTGCAGCAGCGAGAAACTTGCCCATATGCCGCCGACCCGCCCGAACGTGGGAATGTCGTCGAAAGTCGCGTGCATCGCGTTGACGCCATCATGACATGAGGCTCGCGCCACCATCTCCGCCGAACCATCCACCGCCAGCACGTCAAACCCGGCCTTCGCCATGCGGGCCGCGTGATGACCGGGGCCACAGCCGAGATCAAGAATTGTGGAGCGCGGGGGCACCGACCCGATGAATTCCTCAAACTCGGCGGGCACCGATTCCCCGAACAGGTTCACGTATTCGTCGGCCATGCGGTTGTAGACCTCGATAGTCCCTTTCATGCCGGTTCCATCGAAGGAATGAACGGCATCGCCGTTGCCTCTCGGATTCAAATCGTTCCTCGGTAATTTGGACAGACATCAGTGTAGGTTGGCCCTGTTTCCTTTACCGGTGTCAAGGAGCGCCCGGAAGTGCCGTCACCTACTGTGACTGCCGTACGGTATGGTCCGGCCGGTATACCCGGCATTTGGCGCAGGATGTAAACTTCGGTAAACCGCCGAAATGCTGACTGGCCGAGAGGATTGACGGATCGATGGTCAGTCGCCCGGACCGGGATTACCCGCCGCGGACCTCGTTCGGGACGATCCGGTAACGATCCTGAACCCATACGCGCCATTTAAACCATCCAGACCGTCAGGGCCGGGCCTAAGGAGACCGCGGGATGCCGCCGTAACCGGCGACACGGATTCATCCGTTTCCGCACCGCCGGTGATCGCCCGGGAGCCAAGCGATCCGCCAGGCTAATTCAGTCCAGGGTGACGTGTGCGTGAACGGCACGTCAGGGCCAGGCTCGCGCGGAAACGGGATCCGTCCGCCGCGCCGCCTGGATCATTCCTGGACGACGGGCTCGGGTTCCATCTCGCGCGGCGAGCGGCCGATGACATCCTTCAGTTCGTCCAGCTCGATGAAATTGTCGGCCTGACGGCGTAGCTCATCGGCGATCATCGGCGGCTGGCTTCTCGTCGTCGAGACGATCGAAACCCTTACGCCACGCCGCTGCAGCGCCTCGACAAGCGGCCGGAAGTCACCGTCGCCCGAGAACAGCACCATATGATCTACATGCGGAGCGAGTTCTATGGCATCCACCGCGAGTTCGATATCCATATTCCCCTTGACTTTCCGGCGCCCCATGCTGTCGACGAATTCCTTCGCGGGCTTGGTGACCATGGAAAATCCGTTGTATTGGAGCCAGTCAACCAGGGGACGGATTGGCGAATAGTCCTCGCTTTCCAGAAGGGCGGTGTAATAGAACGCGCGCAGCAGCTTTCCGCGCCGCATGAATTCCTGCCGCAGAAGCTTGTAATCGATGTCAAACCCAAGTGCCTTTGCCGCCGCGTAAAGGTTCGAGCCGTCAATGAACAACGCAAGCCGTTCGTCTCTGTAGAACATTTTCGATCCTTTCGGTTATCCAAATCGCAAAATCGGTGGTTCAATTCATGGAGGGATCGCCTCGGCCCCACCGGCTGGAGGCGATCCGAACCTAACATCAGACAGGAACCGATTCAGTGCCGCAAGACATCGTTCCGAGCAAATCGTCGCAGCGTGCGTCCACCCTACGGGCGCGGGCGCTCGTCGCGCTGGGGGCCAACATTCCGGGTTGTTTCGGCTCACCGGCGGAAACATTGGTGGCGGCGCTGCGTAGAATGGAAAGGGGACCGTTTCGCGTCGAATGCGCAAGCCGTATCTTCGCGACTCCCTGTTTTCCTGAAGGCGCGGGTCCCGACTACGTGAACGCCGCCGCGATGGTCTCGGGGATGGCGGACGCTCACGCGGTTTTGAAAGCCCTGAACGTGATTGAGATAGAGTTCGGACGCAGGCGCGAAACGCGCTGGGGACGTCGGACGCTCGACCTTGATCTCATAGCGTTCGGTGACTTGGTCCTGCCGGATCCGGACACTTTCCTGGCATGGCGTGATCTTTCGCCGGAAATCCAGAAAATCAGGGGACCGGACGACCTCGTTCTGCCTCACCCCCGGCTACAGGACCGCGCCTTTGTGCTGGCCCCGCTTCTGGAGATAGCGCCCGACTGGAAGCATCCGGTGAGCGGCCTGACGGTCGCGCAGATGTACGACTCGCTGCCCCGGGCCGAAATCGCCGCGGTAAAACCATTGCGAA
>JAPOUP010000322.1 GCA_026708635.1 Rhodobacter sp. | reverse complement strand
TGGTAGTGTTACGGGAGATGTCCATGTCACTCAAAGTCGCGTTCCAGATGGACCCGATGGATGCGGTCGATATCGATGCCGACAGCACTTTCCGTATCGCGCTGGAAGCTCAGGGCCGTGGGCATAGGCTGTTCTTCTATACGCCGGACGATCTGGCCTACAGAGAGGGCCGCGTCACCGCCCACGGGCATGAAATCGCGCTGCGGCGGGTTAGGGGAGACCATATGGACCCGGGACCCGGAACCGAAATCGATCTGGGAGAATGGGACGTGGTCTGGCTGCGCCAGGATCCGCCGTTCGACATGGGGTATATAACGACGACCCATCTCCTGGACCTGCTCAAACCATCCACCCTTGTCGTAAACGATCCCTTCTGGGTGCGGAATTACCCCGAAAAACTGCTTGTGCTGCGGTTTCCGGACCTCATCCCGCCAACCACGATCGCGCGCAGTCTCCGCTGCCTGAGGGAGTTCAAGGATGCCCACGGCGACATTATCATCAAGCCACTTTACGGAAACGGTGGTATCGGCGTCTTGCGGCTCGGCCCGAACGATCATAACCTCGCGGCACTGCATGAATTTTTTGTCAGCGTCAGCCGCGAACCACTGATCGCGCAGAAATTCCTTCCCTCGGTGACCGAGGGCGACAAGCGGATAATCCTGGTCGAAGGCGAGCCCGTCGGTGCCATAAACCGCCTGCCGCGGCCGGGTGAGATCAGGTCAAACATGCATGTCGGGGGTCAGGCCAGCAGGACGGCCCTTACTGACAGGGAACGGGAAATCTGCTCCGCGATTGGACCGACACTGCGCGAGACCGGCCAGATCTTTGTCGGAATCGATGTCATCGGAGGCTATCTGACTGAGATCAACCTAACCTCTCCCACCGGAATCCAGGAAATCGAGAGATTCGACGGAACCAACGTCGCGACCCTAATATGGGAAGCGATCGAGGCGAAATTCGCGCGATCGCCCAAATCAGGCCGGGCGGGTGACGCGGATGACGCCGACCCTTGATGTCATCGACGTCAGGCCAGGTGATTGATCCCCGATACCGACCACTTGCCGTCCCATTCGATCCGCGTCACCGACAGGTTGTCTATGCGCCGGGAGCAGGCCTCGCTCGCCGTGATTCCGAGCGCCCTCTGGATCTGGGTCAGGATGGCGCCGAAATGCGACACCATGATGATGTCGGCGCCGGAATGCGCCGACAGAAGCCGGTCGACCGAACGCGATACCCGGGTGGCCGCCTCGTTCCATGACTCACCATGTGGAGCGCGGATATCACCGGGGAATTCCAGGTATTCGGTCAGAAGTTGTGGATCCGTGGCCATGATCTCGGAATGTCGCCTGAGTTCCCATTCACCGAAGTGAAACTCGCGCAGTCCGGAGTCATCGGGAATTCGGGTTCGGCCCGCGGCGATCGCGTCAGCGGTTGCGGACGCGCGGGCGAGATCGGAGGAAACGATCACGGCCTGGGTTGGCAGAAAGGCTGAAAGCCGCATGATTCGGGCGGAATCGGAGAGATCCGCGGGCACGTCCGACCAGCCAACCATCGCATTGGAATGCGTCGGCGCGTGACGCACCCACCAGAAACGGGTCACGCGGGACTTCCCGGCAGCGCACCCTTCAGCACGAGTGGAAGACCCGCCGTCACGAGCACCACCAGACCGCAGCTCGCGGCAAACCTCTGGTTCAGCCTGCCGTGCTCGTCACGAAACCGCCGCGCCAACGGATTTTCGGGGACGATGCCTTGACCGACCTCGTTGGACACCGTCACCACCGACCCACGGCACCTCTCCAGCGCCAGCATAAGCCGGTCGACCCCCTCCCGGGTTTCTCCTTCGGACAGCATCAGATTCGAGAGCCAGATCGTCAAACAGTCCAGCACGGCCACCTCTTCATCACCCAGATCATCAAGGGCGGACGCGATGTCCAGAGGCGCTTCGACGGTGCGCCATTCCATTCCACGCCGCCGCCTGTGCTCCTCGATCCGGCTTCGCATCTCGCTGTCGGATATCTCTGATGTCGCGATGAAGGTCTTGGGACTATCAAATGACTCCACCAGACGCTCAGCGAATTCGGATTTACCCGATCGGGCGCCTCCCATTATGAGCGTCCGATGTGGCAATACTGTCCTCATCCGCTGATCCATTCCGTCCAGGCGATCGTGTATTCCGTAACATGATCCGGGGTAAGTTTGCGTCCAACACCCGAACACCTGCGGGAAATGAAGGTGGCTTCCGCTCTTCTTGAGCCTATCGACGAGCCCGCTTCCGCTTGAGACCATCCGCTAAGGTTGCAGGCTTGGGGGCCAATCGGCGGTGAGCCATTTCGGTCGCGCCTAAGGACTCCGCGAGAGGACGGGCGGGTTACCCGAGGGTCCGCTTGATCTCGGACTCCAGGCTTCCGAAGGCAACCGGCCGGAATCCCTCTTGCAGCAGCCTTCCGACAGACACGGTTTTCTGTCGGCCAAACGTCCGGTCGATCACGGGAGTGGACAGCACGAAGAACTCCCACTGCGACAGGTCGAGGAGGCCGCTTGCCGCATCCGCGCTTTCGAGACAGAGGACATAACAATCGGCCCAGCGCTTCGGGCTTTCGGATCGCATCCACTCCCATGCTTCGTTGCTCCAGGCCCATTCTTTTTCCTTGATGTCGAAGCGCGGGCTTGTTCGCTTCATGTCACCGCCTCTCGCCGGCTGAAGATACGCCGAGGCCTTGACCTCGATTTTGCCGTTACCGAGGTGGATGTCCACGTATTCCCAGTCTCCGGCTGGTTCGCCGTCAAGACCGAGCGCGCACCGGACATAGTATTCCGCCAGCAGGGCGCGTGTCGTTGGACTCTTCCAGTCCGACAGCGCCCAGCGCCGGAATTCATCCAAGGATCGGTCTAGACCGATAAATTCGTCCAATTTCGCTTTCATCACGGACTCCCGGTCGACCCTTTCCGGCGGGTTATCCAAGCCACAGCCCTAGGATGGTGACGGCGATGGCGATTATTGTTCCACCCATCGCCGGAATCAGCCACATCTCGCGCCTGGCGCTTTCTGTTTCCCGCTTAGCCATATTTCGCGCGGCCGAGCCAAACAAGCGTCAATCCGTGGTTTTATGGGCTTCGTTCTCCTCACGAACCGCCTGGGATCGCCCTCCAGCTTCCCTTTCAGCCCGGCGGCGCTACCGTATTCCCTGTCCCTTGACGCATCACCGCAAGCCAGGCGTTCACGGGTGGCGTCGCCAGGCGTCAGGTCTCGATCACGTTTTTGTCCGGTCCGTAGGGAAAGCCGGTGATGTTGGTTGCGCCGTCCGCGTCAACGACAAGGATGTCATGTTCGCGATACCCGCCGGCACCGGGCAGGCCTTCGGGAATCAGAAGCATGGGTTCCATGGAGATCACCATGCCGGGTTCCAGGGTCGTATCGATGTCCTCGCGAAGTTCCAGCCCGGCCTCCCGCCCGTAGTAGTGGCTGAGCACGCCGAAGGAGTGGCCGTACCCGAAGGAACGGAACCGCAGGAGTCCCTCGTCTTCGAGGAACCCGTTGATCTCCGCGCAAATGCCCGAGCATGTCGCGCCCGGCCTGATGAGCGAGAGACCGAGTTCGTGAGCGGCGACGTTGGCACGCCAGATCCTGAGCGTTTCGGCGTCGGGTTCCCCGAGAAAGAGCGAGCGTTCGAGCGCCGTGTAGTACCCGTTGACCATCGGAAACGCGTTGAGACTCAGGAGATCGCCGGCCTCAAGTCGCCGACCGGTGACGGGGTTGTGCGCGCCATCCGTGTTGATGCCTGACTGGAACCAGACCCAGGTATCGCGATATTCCGCGTTCGGGAAAGCGTCGGCGATCGCGATTTCCATCGCGTCGCGCCCTGCCATCGCGACATCGATTTCGCGGACCCCCTCGCGAATCGCCTCCCTGATCGCCCGACCTCCAATGTCCGCGACGCGCGCTCCTTCCTTGATGAGCGCGATTTCAGCGGGCGACTTGACCATCCTGAGCCGCATCATGTCCGGCGCGACATCGACCAGTTCATCGACGCCCAGCATTCCGCGACATGTCCGTTCGGCGGCGAGGGTCAGGTGATCCGCCTCGATACCGAGCCGGGCGGTGGCGCCGATGATGGACTTCGCCGCCCGCCAGAAATTGTCGCGTCTCCAGTCCGTATAGACAAGGTTGTCCCCGATCGAGCGCCGCCAGGGCTGGCCGGCATCGATGTTCGCCGAAAGCGTCGTGCACCGATCCCGGGTGACGACGCAGCCATACGGGCGGCCGAAGGCGCAGTGAAGAAATCCCGAGTAGTAGGCGATGTTGTGCATCGACGTGAGCAGTACGACGGGGATGTTTCTTCGCTCCATGACGGCGCGGAGTCTCTCCAGCCGGGCCGCGTACTCTTCGGGGGCAAAGGGCGGTTCGGCCCTCTCGCCGTTTTCTAGAACGAGAAAGTCGGGGCGGGTGTCAGTCATGCCGGTTTCCCTTTCGGACAATGGTTTCTCACGGGCCGGCGTGCAACGCTTCGATGACCTTCGCCGTGAAACGCGCATAGCGGGATCCGGCGAGACCCGGCGACCGGGAATCGATGCCTATGCGTAGCGGCTTGAGGCTATCCGCGCCAGTGCCCGGGATCATCGCGGGTTTAGGCTCCCACGCGGTCAGGCCATAGCCAACGTTCCGCTCGAAACGTCCGACGCCGGTACCGAACCCGCGCTTGGATCAGACCGGACGCTCCGGCAGGAAAACGGGCGTTTCCCGACTCATTGAGCAGAAGTGCCGCACGCGGGTCCGCTTCCTGGACCCAACCCTACGGCCGGGCCACGACCCGTCCCCGACAGTCACGGTCCGACAGCGCGAAGGTGAGGTGGCGAAGGCGGCTCGCGAGGGCCCCTGGCCCGAGGCTTTCGGTGTCGATGCCGGTGACGTCCCGTCTGCCCTGCAGCGAGCCGTCCTTGCGGGCCATCACGCCGG
>JAPOUP010000211.1 GCA_026708635.1 Rhodobacter sp. | reverse complement strand
GGGGAAAAGCCCGACGGTCTCCTGGATGTCGGCGATCTGCCGGCGGTTCACCCGGCGTCCCGAGAAGGTGGTCGACCTGAGTTCTGTGATTCGCGGATCCATGGCGCGACTCCCGGAAATTCGAGGGCAGCATACGAATCACGGAGGGCGCGTCAAGGGGGTACGGAAAAAATTTGCCCGGCGTGGAAAAGCCGCGCCCTGCCAGCGGATTGCGCGACGGAAAAATGTCACCCGCCGAGCCGCAAGTCTATCCGAATGCCATTGGGACGCACGGGGATGGCCACCTATAGCCTGACGCTGGCGCATGGCGGAAAGTTCCGTCGGCGATGGGTGGAGAACTCTTGCCCTGTCGATTTCGGCCCAACTGCGTCAACAGCAGGGCGAACGCGGCCCGCTGCCAACGTATCGCGCCTCTCGCTGTGGCGGGTGACCCGATGGCGACCTTCGAACGGCTCAACTCCCCGCTGCGGGAGTTGGAGCGGACAGGGATCATCGTAGCGAGGGAAGACTATTCGCACGCCGTCTGCCGGTCGCGCCTTGGTTTCATCGATGATCCGGGGTTTCCGATCCAGGCCGCGGCGCGACCGACGGAAGGACCCGACCGTATTGGCGGATGCGGGTTGGCCGAAGGTGCCGGGCCCGCGGGAAACCCGGGCCAGACCCCGCCGACAGTCAAAAGATGTAGTGCTTCACGCAATCGTGTATATAATTCCCGTGAACACCGCCCGGCAAGACTTCAGGCACATCGGTAAATCCCCGTGATCACCTATGACAGTTGCCTGCGGCGGCGCGTGGCCGGGGTTGGATAATCAAAGTGGTGAAACAAGGAGCGATATCATGCCGAACCCAATCAGATCCATGAAACTGTCCCTCGCGGTGGTTGCCGCCCTGTGTGCCGGCATGGCGCTGAATCCCCGTACCGGCTCCGCCGAGACCAGGACGGCGGTATTCGCCGGTGGCTGTTTCTGGTGCGTCGAAGCGGACTTCGAGAAAGTCCCCGGGGTAATCGAAGCGGTATCGGGCTACACCGGCGGAACCGTGGAGAATCCGACATACAAGCAGGTCACCAGGGGTGGAACCGGCCATCTGGAAGCCGTACGTATCGACTACGATCCAGACAAGGTGAGCTATGAACGGCTCCTTCACCTGTTCTTCCGATCGGTGGATCCAACGGACGACGGCGGCCAGTTCTGCGACCGCGGCCACAGCTACACGACGGCGGTGTTCTTCGCTGACGAAGCGGAGAGAATCGCCGCAGAAGCCGCGAGGACGAAGGCCGAAGACGATCTTGGAATGAATATTGTCACTCCGATTCTTGAGGCCGCGCCTTTCTATTTGGCCGAGGAGTACCATCAGGACTACTATCGGCAGAAAGACTTGATCCTGTCACGGTTCGGGCCGATCTCTAAAGAAAAGGCCTACAAACGCTATCGTCAGGCCTGCGGGCGCGACCGACGCGTCAAGAGGCTCTGGGGCGACGCCGCACCCTTTGCATCGAGCTGAGACGGGGTTAGCGAGGATCACTCCGGGGGCTTCCTTGACCGCTTCCAATCCCGCGCTGTCGCCAATGATGGTCCAGTATATGGACCTCAAGGCCAAGCACCCCGACGCCCTCCTGTTTTTCAGGATGGGTGATTTCTACGAGATGTTCTTCGACGATGCCTCCGCCGCGGCGGAGGCCCTGGATATAGCTCTCACTAAACGTGGAAAGCAACTAGGCAAGGACATCCCGATGTGCGGTGTGCCGGTTCACGCGGCCGAAGGCTACCTACAGACCCTGATCCGCAAGGGCTTCCGGGTTGCCGTATGCGAGCAGGTCGACAGTCTAACGGACATAAAGCGTCGGCGCCCGTCCAAGTCTGTTCTCAGACGTGAAGTGGTGCGGCTTGTTACGCCCGGAACAATTACCGAAGACGGTCTGCTGGAGGCCCGGCGGCACAATTTCCTCGCGTCATATTGTGAGGTGCGCGGTGAGGGCGCGCTGGTATGGGCTGACATTTCGACGGGATCGTTCCGCGTCATGAGCTGTTCCAGAACGCGTCTTTCGACGCAGTTGGCGCGGATCGCCCCCAAGGAGGTGCTGGTGCCGGAAACGGCTGGAGCGGATTTGCTGGAGATCATTTCCCACATCGGCGCTTCCGCGACGCCGTTGCCTCGGGCCAGCTTCGACAGTACCTCGGCGGAACGGCGGCTAACCTCACTGTTCAAGATAAATTCTCTTAGCGCGTTCGGCAGTTTCTCGAGGCCGGAAGCCGGTGCCATGGGCGCGGTCGTTGACTACCTTGAACTCACGCAGCAGGGCCAGCTTCCACTGCTTCGCCCACCCATAAAGGAACGGATGTCGTCAATCATGCTCATTGATGTGGCGACAAGGCGGAACCTGGAACTGACGCAGGCGCTTGATGGCGGAAAGGAGGGGTCCCTCCTATCCGCGGTGGACCGCACGGTCACCGCCGGTGGCGGGCGGTTGCTTGAGCGTCGCCTGTCCTGCCCGTCCCTTGACCTTGGGGCGATCGGCAAACGGCTGGACGCGATAGGATACTGCATCTCGGAACGGGCATTGTCGGGCAATCTACGTCGCCATCTACGCCAGATACCGGATCTTGACCGGGCGCTTTCGCGACTGTCGCTGGACCGCGGCGGCCCTCGGGATCTGGCGGCGGTCCGAAGAACCCTCGAACATGCGGCGGCGATCGCGAAAGAACTCGAGGGACGCGCCCTGCCTGACCTGATTTCGGAAGCGGCGGCGGAGCTGACGGGTCAGACCGCGCTGCATGGAATTCTCGAAACCGCCCTTGAGGCCGAGCCGCCGCCCCTTGTGCGTGACGGCGGCTTCATAGCCCACGGCTACAGCGCGGAACTGGACGAAGCCCGCAAGCTTCGCGACGAGGGTCGCGGCGTGATCGCCGAAATGCAGAAAGAATACGCGACCGAGACCGGCATTGTCTCTTTGAGGATCAAGCATAACAACGTCTTGGGATATTTCATTGAGGTCAAGTCCAGCCGCGCGGGCGCCATGATGGCGCCACCACTCGACAAAACGTTTATCCACCGACAGACCATATCCAGCGCGATGCGGTTCACGACGGCCCGACTGGGTGAAATGGAAACCAGAATTCTGAATGCGGGAAATCATGCCCGGGAAATCGAATCCCGCCTTTTCCTCGACATGAGGGACAGGGTTCTCGACCGTGCGACGGAACTTGGGTCGTTGGCGTTAGCGCTTTACGAGATCGATCTCGCGGCCGCGTTGGCGGATCTTGCGGTTGAGGGGAACTGGTGTCGACCCGAAATCGACGAAAGTCGGCGCTTCCACATAAAGGCCGGGCGCCATCCCGTCGTCGAGCGGGCCCTGCGGAGGCGGGACGGCACCGTTTTTGTCGCCAACGACTGCGAACTGAGGCACGAGGCCGAAAGCCCCGATATCTGGCTGATAACCGGTCCGAACATGGCGGGAAAATCCACGTTTCTGCGACAGAACGCGTTGATCTCGATACTCGCGCAGATGGGTAGTTACGTTCCGGCCGCGTCAGCGGAGATAGGGCTGGTCAGCCAACTGTTCAGCCGGGTGGGCGCGTCGGACAATCTAGCGCAGGGCCGGTCGACGTTCATGGTGGAAATGGTGGAAACGGCCGCGATACTGAATCAGGCCGACGAACGGGCGCTCGTCATTCTCGACGAGATCGGACGCGGAACATCGACCTATGACGGGCTCTCGATAGCCTGGGCCACTCTGGAGCACCTTCATAACATCAATCGCTGCAGGGCGCTTTTCGCGACGCATTACCATGAGATGACGCAACTGGCCAAAAGTCTCGACGGCGTCACGAACGCGACGGTCTCGGTCAAGGAATGGGAGGGTGAAGTGATTTTCCTCCATGAGGTCCGCATGGGCGCCGCGGACCGGTCCTACGGTGTTCAGGTCGCGCGACTTGCCGGGCTGCCACAGTCGGTGATCGATCGCGCACGCGAAATCCTGGCCCATCTGGAATCCGGCAACCGGACGGGAAAGGCCGGCGGCTGCGCCCTGCTTGACGACCTGCCATTGTTCACGGCCACGCCCTCGACGCCAATTCGGCATATTTCCGGTCCATCGAGGGTGGATATGCGAATCACCGAGGTACTGCCCGACGAACTGACCCCGCTAGAGGCGCTGAACCTGTTATATGAACTGAAGAAATTGGCGGAACCGGAATGCGGCCGGAATTAATCCGATCCCTCCAGCCCGGCAATCCCGGTCGCCCGGTCAGTCCGAAGCGACCGGCGGCCGGGCTTCGACCTGCGACCCCAACCCTATGCCCTACACTACCGACACCGTAATGCCGCCAAGCCCCTCGGCCTCCGCGATCATGACGTCGCCCCGCTCGACAGGCCCGACACCGGCCGGCGTTCCGGTGAGGATGACGTCGCCCGCCGCCAATTCGAAATACTCGGAAAGGTAAGAGATGATCTCCGGCACTTTCCAGATCATCTGACTCATATCGCCTTCCTGCCGGACCTCCCCATTGACTGTCAACGCAACCCGACCTTCAGTGAGGTGCCCAACCGCGGACACGGGATGAACCGGACCCGTCGGCGCCGAATGCTCGAACGCTTTACCGATCTCCCAAGGCCGGCCCATTCTCTTCTGAACGCCCTGCAGGTCACGTCGGGTCATGTCCAGGGACAGTGCGTAGCCGAACACATGGTCCAGCGCATCGGCGACCGCGATGTCCGTGCCGCCGGACTTCAGCATCACCGCAACCTCAACTTCGTGGTGAACGTCCTCGCTTCGCGGAGGATATGGGAAGATCCCGGACGATGTGAGATTGTTGGGGTTCTTTTGAAAGAAGAACGGCGGCTCGCGATCAGGATCGTATCCCATCTCTATCGCATGGGCGGCGTAGTTGCGACCTATGCAATAGACCCGGCGGATCGGAAAGAGGGCATCATCCGTCGCTACGGGCAGGGCCACGACGGGCGGAATTTCGATTGCATACTGCGGCATTGTAATTCGGCACCCTCT
>JAPOUP010000244.1 GCA_026708635.1 Rhodobacter sp. | reverse complement strand
CCTGCGTACAAACCTTCCGATGGGGCTTTATACGGTGGACCGGCGAATGGGTGATTTTCAATTGTCACATTCATGCCATGTGGATAAGTTAGACACGAGTCCGCGCACAGGATGTAGGGTACATGCGCGTAGGGTGTGGCCCGAAGTTGTTGTGGTGCCACGAATGGCGTGGATCGGGAGAGTTCGGAACCGGGCGGTGATCGGTGCCCGGGAGTGGTGAGGCGGGGCTGCGGTGGTCTTATGGAAGGCGAGTTCAGAACATCCTTTGTGCGCGAGCCGGGCAATCTGCGAAACAATCCGGCTCTGGTGCTTAACGCTGACTACCGACCGCTCAGCTATTATCCGCTGTCGCTCTGGCCCTGGCAGGAGGCGGTGAAGGCGGCGTTTTTGGAGCGGGTCGATATCGTCGCCGAATACGACTTCGTGGTGCGGAGCCCGTCGACGGACATCAGGCTTCCGTCCGTTGTCGTGCTTAAGGACTATGTCCGACCGCGTAAGGAGGTGGCGTTCACACGTTTCAACCTGTTCCTGCGTGACGGGTTCGAGTGCCAGTATTGCGGCGCGAAAGGTGAACTGACGTTTGACCATATCATTCCAAGGTCGAAAGGTGGCGTAACCAGTTGGGAAAATGTTGTGGCGGCCTGTGCCCTCTGCAATTTCAGGAAGGGATCAAGGTCGCTGAAGCAGGCGGGGTTGAGCCTACGCAGGCGCCCCCGTCGACCGGGTACCGGGGAACTGCGCGAAATCGGCCGCAGGTTTCCGCCGAACCACCTGCATGAAACCTGGGTCGACTTCCTGTACTGGGATGCCGAACTGGAAGAGTGAGCGCCCGGACCACCCGCCTGCCATTTTTCCGAAGCCGCGCGCCGAACGGCTTTGGGTTCGAACGGACGTCGCGCGATGATCGATGAGACCGGCGCCGCAGTGGGCACGACACTGAGCATCCCCGCCGCGATGAATGCGTACGTTTTGCCCGATCGGGCAAGCCGGCCGAACTTCGCTAACCGGGCTGGACCCGGGATTGTGTTTCAGGACTGTCGGGTTCAGGATGGGCATGGACCGTTCAGCCAATACGGCTATCTATCGGTCCACCCAGCCCGACGCACACCGCGGCGGTCAGATCCGATGGGGCCATGAGGCTCGAGCGTTGGTTGGTATCGGAAAAAGGACGGAAGATGATCGGTGACTGCACGGTCGCGGGAGAAACTCCTTTCGTTCCCAATGCCAATTGGGGGGAGCGGCGAATGATGGCTGAAGGCGGAAGGCGGGTCGGCCAGTCGACCCGTATGCCCGACGGCGGTGTCTGAGCGGTTTCGAATAGCGCCGGATCCATCTGATCCGATGCTTACGAGGTCCGTGGAAGGCATCGACCATGACGGCGTGAGACGTTCGGTCAACGTGGTTACGGAGCGTCCCCTGACAATATTCCTGAACTCCCGGGAAATCGTCACCGTGATGACAATCGGCGATTACCCGGAATATCTCGCGACTGGTTTTTTATTTAACCAGGGGATGTTACATAAAGAAGATGAAGTAACTTCCGTTGATTTCGACAGTGACCTGGACGTCGTGGTCGTTCGCACCAGACAGGAAACGGACTATGAAGACAAGCTAAGGAGGAAGACCCGCACCTCGGGCTGTGCGGTTGGCACCGTATTTGGCGACATGATGGATGGTTTGCGGGGTGTCCGCCTTCCGGCGGCGCCCGTGAGGGCGGGTTGGCTGTATTCGCTCGCCCGTCAGATCGGCGCCACTCCGAGCCTGTATCTCGCCGCCGGGGCGATCCACGGCACGGTGCTCTGCCGACAGGACGTTCCGTTGGGTTACATGGAGGATGTCGGTCGCCATAACGCGGTTGACAAGATCGCCGGCTGGATGTTCGGAACCGGAATGATCGCGCATGATAAGATTCTATACACCACCGGCCGCCTTACCTCCGAGATGGTGATAAAGACGGCGCGGATGGGCATCCCGGCGCTTGCCAGCAGGTCCGGCTTTACGGCCTGGGGGGTGGAAATCGCGCGGGAAGTCGGACTGACCCTAATCGGGCGCATGCGGGGCAGGCGCTTCATGTGCCTCTCGGGCGAGGATCGTCTGGTGTGGGACGCCGATTTCATCGAGGACTCCGATCTCCGGGAGGTTGGCGTCGGCTTTCACGACGGCAAAGACGTTCCTGATGGATGAACCGGGACTGCCCGGCGTAATTCTCGCGGGCGGGCTTTCCCGTCGCATGGGCGGAGGTGACAAGACTCTCCTGACCTTGGGCGACCGTCCCGTCCTTGCCCATGTTATCGAGCGATTGCGGCGACAGGTAGGCGCGATGGCGCTGAGCGCGAACGGTGATCCCGAGCGCTTCTCCGGGTTCGGTATCCCCGTCGTTCCGGATTCCGAGCCGGACTATCCGGGTCCTCTCGCCGGCGTACTGGCCGGGCTGGACTGGGCGTCCGGGTGCGGTGCGGAGCGTATCGTCACCGTCGCGGCCGATTCCCCGTTTTTTCCCGCCAATCTTGTCGAACGGCTAGAACAGGCGGCTATGGACGCTCCCGTCTCGCTTGCGGCCACACAGGTTCCGGATCGGGGTATACTTCGACATCCGACTTTCGGGCTCTGGCCAGTGGCTCTTCGTGATGATCTTCGGATCGCCCTGCGGGGCGGAATCAGGAAAATCGTCGTCTGGGCCGAGCGGCATGGGGTGTCGTTGGCAAGATTCGGTTCGGAGCCGTTCGATCCCTTCTTCAATCTAAACCGACCTGAGGATATGCTGACGGCGGAATCCATATTGAGGGCGCTCCGTCAATGAAGGTTTTCGGCGTCGTTGGCTGGAAGGACACGGGTAAGACGGGGCTGATGGAGCGACTGGTCGCCGAGATCGTTTCGCGGGACCTGTCGGTTTCGACGGTCAAGCATGCCCACCACAGTTTTGATATCGACCGGCCGGGCAAGGACAGTTATCGCCACCGCGCTTCCGGGGCAACGGAGGTTCTGCTGGCTTCGGCAAGGCGATGGGCACTGATGTCGGAGCTTCGGGACGCCCCGGAGCCGACCCTCGAGATGATGCTGGCCCGCCTGTCCCCGGTGGATTTGGTATTGGTCGAAGGCTATAAGCGCGACCGTCACCTCAAGATCGAGACCCATCGCGCGGCGACCGGGACTCCCTTGATCGCCACCGATGATCCATCCGTTCTGGCGGTCGCCAGTGACACCTCCCATCCCGGTTTGGACAAGCCGGTTTTTCACATCGACGCCATTGATGCGATCGCCGACTTCGTGCTCCGCTCCGTGGGATTGGGTAGTGCGATGACCTCGGACCGCTGAATGAAACCCCCACGTCCAGGGAACGACTGTTTCGCCCTTCCACCCGGCGTACATTGGACTCCCGTGGACGAGGCGCATGACCGGCTCCGGTCGGCCCTGTCCTGCGTGACGCAGGTCGAAACCCTGAAGCTGGAGGCGGCGGCGGGACGGTTTCTCGCCAGTGAAGTTCGGGCATTGCGCGCCAATCCGGCGTCATCGAATTCGGCCGTCGATGGTTTTGGACTGGCCGGACCGGTTCCTGAAGGCGCACGGATCATGCCACTTGTTAAGGGACGTGCAGCGGCGGGATCTCCCTATAACGACGTGGTCCCGGAAGGGCGGGCCCTGCGAATCCTGACGGGCGCCAGCCTGCCGCCAGGTGTCGACACAGTGCTTCTGGACGAGAACGTGAGTGTCGAGGACGGGTGCATCACGTTTTACGGACCGGCGAAAAAGGGCATCAACACGCGTTCGGCGGGAGAGGATGTATCGGCGGGAGAGGCGGTGGTCGCCGCGGGAACCCGCCTTGGACCACAGCATGTCGCGTTATTGGCCGCGACCGGGGTCGCCACCGTCCCCGTGCGCCGCCGGTTACGGGTGGGTATCCTGTCAACTGGAAACGAAATACGGCCTGTAGGCTCATCAGCGTCAGTTGATCAGGTTTTTGACGCTAACCGGCCGATGCTTTTGTCCATGGCAAGGCAATGGAACTTTGATTCCGTCGATCTGGGACATGTCGTTGACGGCAGGGGACCCCTTCGGGACCGTCTGGACCGCGCGGTAGAGGAGGTTGATGCGATCATCACCACTGGTGGAGCCTCGGCCGGGGATGAGGACCATGTTTCCGGACTTCTGAACGAGACCGGGACTATGGCGCTGTGGCGGATCGCTATCAAGCCCGGCAGGCCATTGGCCTTGGCGACATGGCGCGGCATACCGGTGTTCGGGTTGCCGGGAAATCCGGTGGCGGCGTTCGTGTGCGCCCTGCTGTTCGCGAAACCGTCATTCCACCTGCTGGCCGGTGGTGTATGGACGTTGCCGCAGCGATTTATCGTTCCGGCGGCGTTCGCCAAGCGGAAGAGGCATGGAAGACGCGAATACCTGCGATCGAGATTGACGCCGGATGGTGCGGCGGAGGTGTTCGGGTCCGAAGGTTCGGGGAGAATTTCGGGTCTGGCCTGGGCCAACGGATTGGTGGAACTGGAAGACGGGGCTTGTGAGATCAGCCCCGGGGATCCGGTGCGCTTCCTGCCGCTTTCCTGCTGCGGTATCGACTGATCCCGTTGAGGCATCACCGCCAGGCTGCGTAGTCTGGCGCACCTGGCGGACGTTCCGACGGCATCTGACCGAGGTTTTGCGCGAAGCGCGCTGTCTCTCCCGGTCTGTTTATGGACTCCGCCTCCAGTTTCTGATTCCCCGCGAGCGTAAGCGAGTGCTAAATTCGGTCATTCGAAGGGTGCCGCACATTGTGAAGGGATCACCGGGGAGGGCCTTTCGAGTGGGCCCCGGGATCAGTGAAGAAGGCAAACAAAGAACTATTATAGGTGTAGCAACCCCCAACCATGACCGCCCGGTCCGCGATCATCGTACTGGATCCGCTTTATCCGCGAACTGCCCGAAGCGGGGAAATATAGGATCGGCACAATGCCAATTCACGCCCATCAGACGGAGAACCTCCTTAACCGAGTGCCCGAGTACCATTGCCCTTGCACCGCCCTGCGGCGTGACATAGGCTAACCGCATG
>JAPOUP010000196.1:10702-32843 GCA_026708635.1 Rhodobacter sp. | reverse complement strand
CGGGCGGTGACCGCTCTCGGATATCCGGCAAGCGCGGAAAATCCCGGCCCGGGAATCGATGGTTTCCGATCCGGGGAAAGCGCGGGCCCGGGCCGATCCGCACTTCTCGCCGTCGTTCTGGCGATGCCGGTGTTCACCCTGGAGATGGGGGGACATCTCATACCCGGAGTCCACGAACTCATCGCCGAAAGCGTAGGCCCGCAGCGGAGCCGATACCTGCAGTTCGCGCTCGCCACTCTCGTGCTGTTCGGTCCGGGTCTCCGGTTCTTCACCCAAGGTGTTCCGGCCCTGGTCAGGGGCCGGCCCGAAATGGACTCGCTCGTCGCCCTAGGCACCTCGGCCGCCTATTGTTACTCCATCGTCGCAACCTTCGCGCCGTGGCTCTTCCCGCCCGGCGCCGATAGCGTCTACTTCGAGTCGACCGTAGTCATCGTGGCTCTCGTGCTGTTCGGCCGCTGGCTGGAGGCACGTGCAAGGCGCCAGGCCGGAAACGCGATCGAACGACTGGTCGGCCTGCGGCCCAAGACCGCCCGCGTTGAACGTGGCGGCGTGGTTACGGTGGTCCCCGTCGATGAAATCATGACGGGCGACGTTGTCGCCGTAGGCCCCGGAGAGCGGATCCCGGTCGACGGAAGCGTGCTTTCAGGCAGTTCATTCGTCGACGAGAGCATGATCACCGGTGAGCCGTCACCGGTCGGGAAGTCCCACGGCGACAGTGTCGTCGGCGGCACGGTGAACGGTAGCGGCGCGCTGCGGTTTGGGGCCACGGCGGTCGGCAGGGAAACCGTCCTGGCGCAGATCGTGGGTTTGGTGGAGCGGGCCCAGGCAACCAGGCTGCCGGTCGAGGCGCTGGTCAACCGCATTACGGCCAGGTTCGTTCCCGCGGTCATCGCGGTTTCGGTGCTGACGGTTGCCTGCTGGCTGGCGTTCGGCCCCGATCCCGCGCTCGGTTCCGCCATGGTCGCGGGCGTTTCGGTCCTGATCATCGCATGCCCCTGTGCGATGGGACTCGCCACACCGACCTCCATCATGGCCGGCACCGGACGCGCCGCGGAACTGGGCGTGCTCTTTCGTCGCGGAGACGCGATCGAAGCGCTCCATGACGTGCGGACAGTCGTGATGGACAAAACGGGCACCCTAACCGAGGGACGGCCTGAACTGGCGGATCTAAGGTCGATCGACGGACTCGGGCGGCAGGGAATCCTGCGTTTGGCGGCCGCGGTCGAGACCGAGTCGGAACACCCGATCGCAAAGGCCATCGTTCGGGCCGCAGAGGCTGAATGCGTGAGCCTGCCCGTCGCTTCGCGGTTCGGTTCCAGCCCGGGACTTGGCGTTTCCGCAACGGTCGATGGCCATGCGGTAATGATCGGCTCGGAAAAATTCATCGCCGGGGCGGGGATTGACACGACCGCAACGCGCACGGTCGGAAATGAATACGGCGAAAGCGGACAGACCGCCGTATTCGTCGCCATCGACGGCAAGGTCGCCGCGGTAATCGCGGTCACCGATCCGATAAAGCCCTCGGCCCCCGACGTAACCGCGAGATTACGGGCGCTCGGCATGCAGCTCGCGATGGTGACCGGAGACAGCGAAGGAGCCGCAAAGGCCGTCGCCGACCGGGTCGGTATCGATCGAACCATCGCCGGCGCCCTGCCGGATGGCAAGGTGTCGGCGCTGAAGGCGATGAGATCGGGCGGGAGACGCGTCGCCTTCATAGGGGATGGTATCAACGACGCTCCGGCGCTCGCCGAAGCGGACGTTGGAATCGCCATCGGCTCCGGAACCGACATAGCGATCGAAGCGGCGGATGTCGTCTTGATGTCTGACGACCTGCGCGGAATCCTGACGGCGATCGAGTTGAGCCGACGGACCATGCGCAACATCCGGCAGAACCTGTTCTGGGCGTTTGGTTACAACACGCTGCTGATCCCCGTGGCCGCGGGCATATTCTATCCGGTTACCGGCCTGACGCTCTCGCCGATGCTGGCCGCCGCCGCAATGTCATTGTCGAGCGTCTTCGTGGTCTCCAACGCGATGCGCCTGCGATGGACCGCCCGCCCGTAGAGCGTGCCGTGCCGGGAACCGTTCGACCGGAGGAGACGGCCCGCGAGCCTCACGGCCTGAAGCGTGGGCCGGCTTTCGATGTTCCTGTGGACGCCCGTCATCCCTCGGCATCACGTCCGCCCGCCGCCATTCACATGGAATTCGGCAGGAACAGCACCAGTGACGGAACCAGAACCAGCAGTACGAGACGTAGGATGTCGACGGCCCAGAAAGGCGTTACGCCCCTGAAGATCGTCGCCGTCGAGACGTCACCCACCACGCCTTTCAGAACGAAAACGTTCAGGCCGACCGGCGGCGTGATCAGGCTGATTTCGGTGACCACGACAACAACGATCCCGAACCACACCGGGTCAAAACCCATCCCGATGACCAGCGGAAAGAAGATCGGAACGGTCAGCAGCAGCATCGACAGGCTTTCGAACACGCAGCCCAGCGCCACATAGACCAGAAGGATCATAGCCATCACCGCCATCGGCGCGAGGCCGGCTCCGGCGACCATGTCCTGGAGCGCCTCGGGCAGCCCCGCCAGATTCACGAAATTCGAGAACACCCACGCGCCGATCAGTACCGCGAAGAGCGCCGCCGTGGTCTGGGTCGCCTCCACAAGCACCTGCACGGTACCGCCCAGGCTAAGCTTCCCCCGGGACAGCGCGATCAGGAACGCGCCGGCCGCGCCCATTCCCGCGGCCTCCGTGGGCGAAAACGTCAGGTTCAGGGGCCACACGTCAAGCACGCCATACAGACCCCCGATCACGAGAAAGAAGAGCAGCAGCACCGCCCAGACGTCCCGTAGCGCCAGCATGCGCGCGCCCCACCGGGTCCGCCCACCCGCCGGACCCGCGCCAGGATCGCGGGCGACGGTCCATTGCACGGCGAGCAGGTAGAACCCCACACCCAGAAGTCCCGGCACGATGCCGGCGACAAAAAGCTTGCCGATGGACGTCTCCGTCAGCAGTCCGTAAATCACGAGGATCACCGAAGGGGGGATCAGGATTCCCAGGGTGCCCCCGGCGGCGATCGACGCGGTCGAGAGCCTGTCGTTGTAACCGTATTTCCGCATTTGCGGCATCGCCACTTTCGACATCGTGGCGGCTGTTGCCAGGGAGCTGCCGCAGATCGCCGAGAATCCCGCGCAGGCGCAGATCGTCGCCATGGCCAGCCCGCCGCGCAGATGGCCAAGGAACGCGTAACTGGCCTGATAGAGTTCCCGGCTCAGACCGCCCTTGGAGACGAAGAGACCCATCAGGATAAACAGGGGAATGACCGACAGCCCGTAATTCTGCGCCGTATCGATAACCAGCCGGCCGACCATGGAGATCGAGGCGCGGAATCCCCTCAGCTCGGCGTAACCGACAAACCCCACCACGCCCATCGCGATGGCGATCGGCATCCGCAGGAACACGAGCGCGAGAACCGCCGCGAAGCCCAGAACCGAGACCAGCATCAGCCTTGCAACTTCGACGGAAAGAACAGGCGCGTCAGCCCGCGGGCGAAAAACACCGCGGCCGTAATGAACGTGAAGGCGGCGATAAACCAGCCGACGGCAAACTGGGGAAACCCAAGATATTCGGTCACGTCACCGAAGTCCCTGGCGCGCTCCGCGAGATCCCATACGCGCTTGGCCGGCCATAGCAGAATCGCGCCGCAGAACAGGTCGATCAGGAGATCCCGCACCCGCGCCGCACGGCGGGCGAACAGCGGATCCATCAAGTCCACGACGATATGCCCGCCATTCCAGGATACCATGGGAAGCGCGGCGAACACGATGATCGCCATGCACAGCCGCGTGAGTTCGGTGGCGCTCTCAATGGGGTCGTTGGCGACCGACCGCAGAATGACATCCATGAACGTCATGGCCATCAGCACGAACAGCGTCGACGCCGCCAGCCACGTGGGGAGCATCACGGCCCAGCCCCAGGCGCGGTCCCGGGCGGCGGGCTTCAGGGCCGGGACCGCCCCGGTTCCGGAACCGTCATGTTTTTCGGACATCTTCATGCCTCGCCGTCAAACGGAGAACGGCCGAATCCACCCCCGCCGGTCCGGCCATCCACCATTGCGGTATGGGCTCAGTTCGCGTCCATCTGCTCCTGGATGTACGCCTGCGCCGCCACGGCATCGATCCCAAGAGCGGATACCTCAGCCAGCACGCCCGCGATGATCGGGCCGGTCAGCTCGTCCCATTTGGCGGCATCCGCGGCGCTCGCTTCGGTCAATGAGTTGTCGGCGTTGTCTTTCAGGGCCTGATGGCCGACCTTGTCTATCGCGTCCCACATCCGACCGGCCTGGCGCGAGGCGGCCTCGCCGAAAACGCCCTCCAGCGCCGTTTGATCGGCCTCGCTCAGGCCATCGAACGTTTCGCCGTTCATGATCAGGGCGAAGGATCCACGATAGAATCCGCCCGGGACGCGGTACGTATGCTTGGCAACCTCAAACAGCTTGAAGCTCGCCTTGCCCTCCATTGGCATCATCACTCCGTCAGCCGCGTTCGACGCCAGCGTCTCGTAGACTTTTGGAGCCGGCACGCGGATTCCGGTGGCGCCAAGCGCGGTACCCACATCGCCCGAGACCCCGCCACCAAGGCGAAGTTTCATTCCGGAGATCCGGTCCAGACCGTCAATCTTGGTGTCCGAGTGCAGCACGCCGGGCCCATGGGTCATCAGACCGATCAGCTTCACGCCCCTATGCTCGTCGGCGGCCTGCAGATGCCGCTCGTGCACCCGCCAGTAGGCGACGGACGCGGCTTCGGCGTTACCTTCATAACCCGGAAGTTCGATCATCTTGGTGGCGACGAAACGTCCCGGCGTGTAGCCATGGAATATCCAGGCGACGTCAGCCGCCCCGTCAAGAATGAGATCGTACTGTGCCGGTGGAGCGGCAAGCCCGTACTTTATCTCGGCCGTTACCCGGCCGTCGGTCGCCTCCTCGATCCTGTCGATCAGTTCCGGCCAGTAGATCGCGTTCATTCCGTGGGTCGGCGGGGCCCAGGACGAAATCGTCAGGGTCACGTCGGCCGCATGGGACGAGACCGCGGAGACGGCGAAGGCCGAAACGGCGGCAAAGGTTTTCAGGAAGTGTTTCATGATTCCCTCCTCAATCAATTTGATGTAACATAACTCGCCAATTTTCCGGCGGATGCCAACCCGGTTTTTTCGGTCGGCGGCGGTCACTCCACCGGACACCCCATATTCCGGAACGGATGTATGCCACCGGACGTCCCCGCAGCCCACCGCGCGCCTCTCGCAAGGATACCATGGCATCCGCTACGCGCCGACATCGTCGAGCATCGCGCGGACGTCGGCGGCAACCACCTTGCCCATCGCGTTCCGCGGCAGGCTGTCGACGAAAACGACGTCCCTGGGGTGCTTGTAGCGCGCGAGGCGGCCCCGCAGCGGCGCAAGGACCGCCTCCGCCTCCAGGCCGTCGGGCGCCACGACAACCGCCACGGGAACCTCGCCCCATTTCAGGTCGGACCGGCCCACCACCGCAACGTCCGCCACCCCGGGCACCTCGCGAACGATACGTTCGATCTCGGCTGGATAGATGTTCTCTCCGCCGGAAATCACGACATGCTTGATACGGTCGGCGAACCAGTAGAGCCCGGTCCCGTCACGCCGCGCGACGTCTCCGGTCCTGAACCAGCCATCACGAATCATCTCCGAGGTCAGATCGGGCCGCTCCCAGTATTCCCGCAGGACGTTGTCGCCCCTAACCCATATCTCGCCGGTCTCACCGTCCGGCACGTCCCCGCCGTCCCGGACCAGCCGGACATCGCAACGCGACCCCGCGCGACCGATGCTTCCGGTCGTCGCCATCGCCTCGCCGACACGTTGATGGATCGCGAGTGGACCGGTTTCCGTAGCGCCATATATCTGCACCACCGGTATGCCCCGCTCCTGCACGGTCTCGATCAACGGCACCGGCACGTCAGTCGATCCGATCGAGATCGCCCGCAGCCGACCCGGATCCACCTTTTTCCAGCCGGAACATTCGATCACCGCCCGCAGCACGGTGGGCACGGTGATCGCGTGGGTGACTTCCTCCATCCCGGCGCAGGTCGCGCCGGGATCGAAACGTTCGTGAAGCACCACGGTGGCGCCGACCGAGAACGCGGGAGTCGGCAGAATGTTGAGTCCCCCGACGTGAAACAGCGGAAGCACGTTCAGCACCCTGTCAGCGGGCGTCAGCCCATGCGCCTCGACGCTCATGGCGGCGTTGCAGGCCAGCGCTTTCTGCGTCAGCACGACCCCCTTGGGGTGACCGGTCGACCCTGAGGTGAACACGAGAAGGACCGGATCTTCCCGGCGTGCCGTTCCGGTCCCGCCGCCAGTGCCCGATGGATACGTTCCGTCGAACTCCACGACCCGCGCGTCCGGCAGCTCCCGGGCCCTGAGCCGCATGTTCCGGTCATGGACAACCAGACCCGGCCTGCATTTCGCGATGACCTCCGCAACCTCGGAATCGGAGAGCCGCCAATTGACGGGTACGAGAAGCGCGCCAACACTGGCGCAGGCGAACAGAAGCACGAACGCCTCCGGGTGATTCAGCCCGTACCAGGCGACGCGGTCGCCGCGCCCGATGCCGGCGGCGGCCAATGTCCGGGCGCGTTCCCGCACGCGGACCGCCAGTTCGGAATAGGTCAGGGTCCCCTCACCGAACTCGATCGCGGGCTTCGCCGGTGTCCGGGCGGCGGCGTCGACGATCCAGCGATCAATCGTCATCCGTCTCGCCGGTCTCATAGAGAGCGCCCGTGCCAAGCTTGTCCAGACAGAGCTCGGCGGTCCACGGCAGCATCAGCGATCCGCAGCGACTGTCACGGTACAGACGCTCCAGGGGAAGCGATCTCAGCATGGACTGCCCGCCGCATGTCCGGATGGCCAGCCGCGCGAGCTCGTTGGCGTTCTCCATTACGGTGTATTGCGCCGCCCAGGCGCGCATCAGGGAATCCTTGTCCGGATCCGGCCGCGCTTCGGATATCGCCTGGAACCAGATCGCCTTCGTCTGCTCCAGCATGGTTCTCATGTTCGCCACGGCGATCCGCTTCGTCGGATACATCCGGCGTTTCACCGGCGGAGTGCCCGGCACCTCGCCCCGGAGATAGGCGACCGTGAAATCGTAACAGGCCTGCGCGATACCCATGTAGGTCGGCGTGAGCGTCATGAACATATGGGGCCAGCGGCTGGCGGCGGCGGCGTAAACGCCCTGCGGCATCAGCTGCTCCGCCTCGGGCACGAATACGTCCTCGAAGATCAGTGTCCGCGACACCGTTCCGCGCATGCCCAACGGATCCCACGGCCCCTCGACGCGTACGCCGTCGGCGTCCGCGGGCACCGCGAGATACATCGTATTGCGCCTTAGGTGCGGATCCCCAGGCGCCTGCAGGGCGGTGCATAGGGCACCGTAATAGTCGGCATATCCCGCAAGGGACGCGAATATCTTCTTTCCGCTGATCCGCCATCCACCATCGACCTTCAGCGCCGTTGTGCCGAACGCCCTGAAGCCCGCCGCCGAGGCCCCTCCCTCGGAAAACGGCTGGGCGTAGACGGTGCCATGGTCAAGAATCCGGCGGTAATGGACGCGCCTCATTTCGTGATGCGTCGCCCGTGTGGCGGGATCCATTTCCAGCCGGTCAAGCAGGTCGCCCGTCCAGAGGCAGCTTGAGACATGCATATTGAACGTTAGCGCCGTCGCGCCGCAATAACGTCCGATCTCGGCGGCGGCCAGCATATAGGTCTTGAGGTCGGCGCCGAGACCGCCTTCCGATTCGGGAATGCAGATTCCAAGCAGCCCGGCCTCGGCGAGATCCCGGTAATTCTCGGTCGGAAACTCCGCCTCCCTGTCATATTCCGCCGCCCGGGGCGCGAACCGCTTCGCCGCGAGCGTTCTCGCGCGTTCGGCCAGGGCGGCCTGCCCATCGGTCAGTTGCCAGGAGTCGGGTGAAAAAATCGGCGCGTCGGTCATCCCACGGTCCTCCTCACGAACTCGCCCATGATCCGGTTTACCCGCGCGGGGGCTTCCTGGTTAACCATGTGGCCGGCCCGCTCGATCAGGTGGTATTCCGCGTTCACCAGCCTCTCCGCCATGCGCGCCATCGTCCGCGCGGGCGCGCTACGGTCATGTCCGCCGGCTATCAGGCAGCAGGGCGCCGTCACGCGACCCAGCTCGCTCCGTCGGTCGAACGTCACGAGACACTCAAGAATGCCCCGCCAGGTTTTCTCGGAAACCGCGGCCATCGGCCTCTCGACGCTATCGATCACGTCCCTCGCCGCGGAAGGACCCACCAGACGCGGCGCGGCGTCCCGTGCCATTCCCGCCATTCCGACGCCGGCCTCCAAAGGCGCCAGGCGCTCTTTCAGGAAAGCCTCCCCGAACGAGCCGTCACGACCGCCAAAGGCCGGAGTCGTGGCGACAAGCACCAGCGAGGACACGTGTTCGGGACGCCTGAGCGCGTGTTCCAGCGCGACCATTCCACCTATTGACTGCCCGACGAGGCTGACCGGACCCAGGCCCAACCCTTCAATCAAGCGGCCCAGCGACGCCGACAGGGATCCGAAAGTCGGTGGCCAGAGGCCCTCTTCGCTCGCTCCGTAACCCGGCATGTTCCATGCGATCACGGTCAGTCCCGAAAGCCCGGACGGTTTTCCCGCGCCATCCGACGGCCCCGACGCGGAAACGGTCCCGGCGGCGTCATCGAGCTGGGGACGGAAGCTTTCCAGCCCGCCCCCGATTCCGTGAAGGCAAAGGACCGGCGGGCCGGTGCCGGCGAGCTCATACTGGATGCCGGCCGCGATCACGCCAACCGCCCGCCCTCAACCACCGGAGTCCCGTCAAGCGCGATGTCGCAGCCCATCATAGGCAGGTCAAAGTGGCCGCGGGTAAACCTGCCCGCGAATTCATTGGCGCCCGTGGAGTAGAGGAAATTACCGGCCAGGGCGCGAAGTTCCGTGCAGTTTGTGTCACGGCGGTCGTACATGGTCAGCGCCTCGTAGCGGGCCGCGGGATTGAATCCCCAGCCCACATGGCTGGTCGCGTAGGTGTCTTTTTCCCCAAAACCCGCGAAATACTCCCGCATCAGGGCCGCGTCCAGGCCTTTGCCCGCGACTTCGGTGACGTAATCGTCCACGATCACCAGTTCCACCACGGACTCGAAATACCGCTTGAACGTGAGATTTATGTCACCGGGCCGGTAGACCAGCCTTCCGTTGACGCCGCCGGCCGCGGGAAAGCTGACCACCACACCGCCGGGCCAGTGCGCGAGCGTTCCGGGTCTATCGGTCCAGCCCCAGACCGCGACGGTAACGGCATCGACCATTCGGACATCCAGATCGGTTCCGGAATCCGAGCGAACGGTCATGGCGCGCGCGGTCCTGCAGCGGGCGACGGCCTCCCTGCCACGCTCTCTGGAATCGGGTCCCGGAACCAGACGCGCCAACGCCTCGGGATGCTCGTTCGAGACCGTCATGATCCTGGTGCCCGTCTTCAGGATGGCGGCGGTCTGTGGCGCGTGCATCAGCCCCTCAAGCGTCAAATCCACCACCACATCCGCCGCCGCCAGCGCCGCCACCGCTCCCGGATGCCCGTTCAGCGCCTGGCTCGCGCCGGAGGACCGAACGATCGGCCCTTCGGGCTGTCCGGGGGTCGGCACGGTGATCCGGTAATGCGGCAACCCAAGCTCGCCGAGCGCCAGTTCCGCCAGTTGGAGACCCAACGGTCGCGACTGGGTTTCGGCCAGCACGACGATGCCCTCGTCCGGCCGCATCGCGCAAAGCCGAAAGACCCGCACGAACGCGTCTATCCATGCGCTCTCCACCCTATCTACGAGCATACCGTATCCTCCACACGGAGGGTTTATTGCATGAAAATTCATTTGATGCAAAATCATATTTACCGGATTAAGATGACGTACCATGACACGCTTTATCGACGACTATCTACTCTACCTTCTGGCGCGGGCCAGCGGCAGGGCCAGCGCCGCGTTCCACACCGAACTCTCGACCGAAGGCGTGACCGTCTCCACATGGCGCATTCTCGCGACGCTCTATCCCGATTCACCGGCAAGCGTAGGTGAGCTTGCCGAGAGCTGTCTCGCCAAGCAATCCACCATGACCCGCCGGATTGACAGACTGGCCGCCGCCGGGCTGGTAACGCGCGAGACCGGTACGGATGACCGCCGGAGGGTGGAAGTCCGGCTGGCTCCGGCCGGCAGGACGCTGGCGGATCGCCTGACCGTTATGGCCAGCGCGCACGAAGCGAGAGTTCTGGGGAAATACACGGCGGCGGAGGCCGCGGACCTCAAGGCGGCGCTCACCGGTCTTTTGACCGATTGACGCCAATCCGTTAGTGTCCTCCCCGGATAACGGAACGCGGCCGGTCGGGTTCGCCGGGAATCGACGCGGCCCCGCGGGATCCCCGGGAAAGCTCCAGGAGACCGGAATGGCATGACATGCGACATCGACATTGGCGAGTTCGATCTTCTTGACGTTCCCGATGATTACATCGTCGATCCCTACAGATATTTCAGCGCGCTCCGGGAACGCTCTCCCATACACCGGAATCCGGACGGGACCCTCGTTCTGACCAGATATGATGACTGCGTCGCCGCCTATCGGGATCCAGGCGTCTGGTCCTCCGACAAGAAGGCCGACTTCAGCGCCAAGTTCGGAACCTCGTCACCGCTATTCGAGCATCACACCACGTCAGTCGTATTCATCGATCCACCGGACCATACGCGCATCCGCAGGCTGTTCCAGGCGGCTTTCACCCGTAGGGCGCTCGCGGCCTTCGAGCCACGCATAACCGCATTGGTCGACGGGTATCTGGACCGGTTACAGGAACAGGGCGGAATGGAGATCGTCGAGAACCTGTCCTTCAAGCTTCCCATAGAGGTCGTCTGCGACATGCTCGGGGTTCCCCGCCGGGACCGGCTTCTGATCCGCGATTGGGCCGTGGCGATCCTGACCGCGCTCGAGCCGAGCATAGACCGGGACCAGCTCGAAACGGGCAACCGGGCGGTGTCCGAGTTCAAGGACTATCTCCGCGACCTGATTGGATGGCGCCGCTCCCGCCCCGATGAGGCGGCGCCGACGGAAGTGCTGACCGTTCTCGCCGACGCGGAGGCGGACGGGGAGAGACTGACCGAACGCGAGCTACTGCACCAGTGCATTTTCATGCTGAACGCCGGCCATGAGACCTCGACCAACATGCTGTCACACGGAATTCACGAAATGCTTCGCAATCCGGCTGAAATCCGGCGTCTCAACGACAGCCCCGAACTGATCGACTCCATGGTTGAGGAAGTCCTGCGCTACCAGGCGCCGATACAGATAAATAACAGAAGATCGGCCCGGGACACCGAGATCGGAGGGGTCCGCCTCTCCCGCGGAACCACCGTGCATGTGATCGTCGCGTCCGCGAACCGGGATCCGGCCCAGTTTCCCGAACCGGACCGTTTTGACATCTCAAGGCGTCCCAACCGGCATCTAAGCTTCGGGCTCGGCGTCCATATCTGCGCGGGTAACTCCCTCGCCCGTCTTGAGGCGGCGATCGCGTTCAAAAGGCTTTTCGCCCGATTTCCCGATCTGCAGCTGGCCGCCCCCATCGAAACGGCGCCCCGGCTTCGCTTCCGGGAAGTGAGGCGCCTCCACGTCACCACCCATTGAAGGACCGCGCCCATGGCCCGAGCCAGGCCCCGACGAATGCAGCATTTCGCGATCGAGGTAAGCGACACCGACCGTTCCGTGGACTGGTACCGGAACGTGCTTGGCTTCAAGGTCACCGAGCGGCATGCCGCCCATGAAGTGGCGGAGATCCCGGTGGAGCTGACCTTCATGAGACTCGGGGACGTCCACCACGAGATCGTCCTGGTCCATAACCCGGCCAAGACCTATCGCAGGAAACCCCTTCCCGAGAACGATCTCGGCTGGACCCGTTACAGCCGAGACCGACACGTGCCTGTTGTCGATAACTGACGGCTACGCTCCAGAGGCTACTGGACTTCGCCGCCTGCCCATTTCGCCGTCGGGCGGGAGGAGTTACTGAGGGATTGTAGGAACAGTTTCGCGGTACTGACGCAGCGTTGCGTCATATGTGCGGTACACCCGCGCGCCGCTCAGCAGCGGTCCGCTCCCGACGCGACCGCGCGAGTTCGTAAGCGGCCTGCATCCGCATCCAGTGCTCGGCGGTTCCCCAGCCGATATCCTCCAGCGCCAGCGCCATGTTCGCCGATACGCCCGCCCTGCCGTTCAGCAACCGCGACAGCGTTCCGCGCTCGCACCCAAGACGCGCCGCCGTCTCGGTCACGTTCCAGCCCACGTCGTCCATGCTCTCGCGGATGAGTTCGCCCAAGTGCGGCGGGTTCAGCATCGGGCCTACGCGATCGCTCGCAATGTCGTTCATGGTAATCGCTCCCCTTTTGTCAGTGGTAGTCGAGCGGGTCCACGTCCACGGCCTCGCCGTTCTCGAAGCGGAACACCACACGCCAGTTGCCGGAGACGCGAACGCTCCACTGGCCCGCGCGGTCGCCCTTCAGCGGATGAAGCCGGAAGCCCGGCGCGTCGGCACCGCCTGGATGCGTCGCCTCCTGCAGCCGGAACAGGATGCGCCGAAGCCGCGGTACGAGACCGGCGGCCAATCGCGCCGCGTCGCCGCGCTCGTGCAGTGCCCGCAATCCCCTGTGCCTGATCCTCATGATTCACCGTAGCGCGCCGCGTTACACGCCGCAAGCGTCCGCCGCGCCGTTTCGACGGACGGCGACCGCTGCGGGCCGCATGAATGATGAAAGACGCAGACGGTGAGCGCGACTTCCCGCATTGCCTTGTTACCTCCCGCTTCCCATACCGCCGCCCGGAAGCCGCGCGGCGGTTCGGGGACTGTCTTCGCAAGTGCGCGGCGGCCGCCGCCGCTCAGGGGCCGCTCGGGCTAAATGCCAGCCACACAACGGTTGGCATAGCTCGACTACTTGAGAGGCAGGAAGCGGGATAACAGACGCATTGCGGCGTTAGGGTTACACACCTGCCGCAGCATGCTGCCCTGTCATCACCTGTCACCCTGTGGCTCCCTCAGGCTACGCCCCGTCCCCTTATGTCCCCATGTATGCTCCGAAAACCCCTTGGGAAAATGCGTATGCCCTGGCGCAATACGGCGTGTTGCGGCGTAATACGCCAAAAACACATCACGGCATTTCAAGTGGTTAGAGGCAAACCGGGCGCCTCTCCAGGGAATTCCGGGCATCGCACTCATCGCACTTTTCCATGATACCCCTGTCCCCTTCCGGCGTCCCCCAAGGCCCTCGCAGCGACACCCCGGTACCCCGTGGCCGTCATTGGCACCAACTGTCCGGTTTCGGAGGAATCGGCGGCCATGATGCGAACCGGGTTGACGCGGTAGTGAGCGGTGGCTACCTCCGCCGCATGAGATCGGTCGGCATAAAAGCTCTGAACAGCAAGCTGAGCGAATACGTCCGGCTTGCGTCCTCCGGCGAGACGATCCTGGTCACCGACCGGGATCAGGTCGTGGCGGAGCTCGGCCCGCTCCGGGAGACCCGCAGCCCGATCCTCGCCGACGCCTTCCTGGCCGAAGCGGTCCGGTCCGGCGCGCTGACGCCGCCGAGGCTGACCGCATCGGGGCCGCCGCCCAAGCCCAAGCCCGTCGCCACGCTGGAAGAAATCCTGGCCGACCTGGACGAGAGCCGGCGCGACCGGTGATCTACCTCGATTCGTCCGTCGCGATCGCGTTCAAAAGGCTTTTCGCCCGATTTCCCGATCTGCAGCTGGCCGCCCCCATCGAAACGGCGCCCCGGCTTCGCTTCCGGGAAGTGAGGCGCCTCCACGTCACCACCCATTGAAGGACCGCGCCCATGGCCCGAGCCAGGCCCCGACGAATGCAGCATTTCGCGATCGAGGTAAGCGACACCGACCGTTCCGTGGACTGGTACCGGAACGTGCTTGGCTTCAAGGTCACCGAGCGGCATGCCGCCCATGAAGTGGCGGAGATCCCGGTGGAGCTGACCTTCATGAGACTCGGGGACGTCCACCACGAGATCGTCCTGGTCCATAACCCGGCCAAGACCTATCGCAGGAAACCCCTTCCCGAGAACGATCTCGACGGTCCGCCCAACTTCCATCACGCTGCGCTCGAATGCGACAGCCGGGACGAGTGGCTGGATATGCTGGACAGGATCCGTCAGGAAGGGGCGGAGATCGTGCGCGGGCCGGTCCTGCATTCGTTCGCGCAGCTCCGGGGGGACGGAAGCTGGGGCGAGAACGAGGCGGTGTATATTCTCGATCCCGACGGACATCGGATCGAGGTTTTCTGCAACCTGGCCACCATTGACACCGACGGCACCCATGTCAGCGCCTGGGGTGAGCGGATGGAAGGCACCCGGACCGAAGAGCCATAGAGGCCGACGTCGCGATAATCGGCGCCGGTCCCGTCGGTCTGCTGCTCGCCGGTCTTCTGGGCCGCGCCGGCCATACCGTCGCTGTGCTCGAAAGACGGCCCGGCCCCTACGCCATGCCCCGGGCGATACATTTCGACGGAGAGGCGATGCGGTGTTTCCAGGCGGCGGAACTGGCCCGCGCCATCCTGCCCCACACGCATGTCGGTCGCGGCATGCTGTTCAAAGACCGCGACGGCAATACAATCGTGGACTGGTCACGCAACCGGACCCCGGGTTTCACCGGCTGGCACGAAAGCTACCGCTTTTTCCAGCCCGGGCTGGAACTCGAACTGCGCGGGGCACTTGACCGGCTCAAGGGTACCCGGTTGGTCTGGGACGCGGAAGTGACCGGCGTTTCGCAGGATAGGTCCGGTGTCGTCCTCCGGTTGGCGGATGGCGGTGCGGTCACGGCCCGTTTCGCGGTCGCCTGCGACGGGGCGGGATCGTTCACGCGCCGCGCGCTGGGTATCGGGCTTGAGGATCTCGGTTTCCGGGAACGCTGGCTGGTATGTGATCTCCTGCTCAAGCGGAACCGCGACGATCTCGGAGACCATTCGGTTCAATACTGTGATCCCGAGACTCCCGCGACCTACGTCCGCGGCACGGGCGACTGGCGCCGCTGGGAGATCCGCATCCGGGACGGGGACCCGGACGCATGGCCGGAATCAATGGTGTGGGAAAGCCTGGCGCGCTGGATCACGCCGTCCCAGGCGACCCTGAAACGCTCCGCCGTCTACGTTTTCCGTTCGCGTATCGCCCTTAAGTGGCGCACCGGGCGCATCCTTCTGGCGGGGGACGCGGCGCATCAGATGCCACCCTTCATGGGCCAGGGGATGTGCGCGGGAATACGGGACGCCGGAAACCTTTGGTGGAAGCTCAGCGCCGTTCTGCGCGGCGTCGGGGACGGTCTGCTCGATACCTACCGGAGCGAACGCGAAAGGAACGTCCGGGCGTTCATCGAGAAATCAGTCGCTCTGGGCAGGCTCATCAACCAAACCGGGGCCGAGATGGTTCCGAAGGGACGCATGGAGTCGATCTGGCCGGACCTTGGCCCGGGACTCGGCCCGCGCGACGGTGTAGGCGGGACGCTCGCGCCACAGGTCCGGACCGAGGATGGCGGTCTGGCGGATGACGCGGCCGGACATGGCTTCTACGTACTGGTGGCCAGGGACCCGCCGGAATCCCGCCTGCCGGTTTTCACGGGCGCCGACCGATGGCTCGAGGAGCGGGGCGTGACCGGCGTGGTTATCCGGCCGGACGGCTATGCGCTGGGTGGCTTCCGCGGAGCGGACGAACTCAGGGATCTCGAGAGGATCGCGATGCGTTACGGAACGCGCGGGCAACATTGATAGAGGGAATGGGTCCCGGCTGGCGCGCATACATGAAACGCTGACCGGGAGGAACGGGCTGGCGGGCCGGGACAGCGCGGCGATGGCGGAACGAAATCCGTAAGGACGTGTGGTGGCGCCGACCGGGTCACGGCTATCCCGCCACGATGGAGGCGATCCATCAGCCGACGGACTCCCCCGCGAAATCGACCATGCGCCAACGGGCCGTTTTCCGGCCCGCCGGATACCGGGGACCCGGATCAGATGCCCGGGTGACGCCAGCAATTCAGTAAGTCATCGGAAGCGGGTGTCGCGTTATAGACGCCACGCGCGATCGCCCGTGAAAGGCAATGCCCGGCGGCGTGACACAGAAGCGGAAAGTCCGTTCCCTCGACCCCAGCGGAACCGGTCGCCACCGAAAACACGAGATCACCGTCTTCGGGCATATGCGCGGGCACGATCGCGCGGCCGATTCCGTCATGAGCCGCGACCGCCATCCGCTTCGCCTGCATCTTGGTAAGCCGCGCGTCGGTGGCGACCACGGCGATGGTTGTGTTCGCCCGCTCACCGGATCCGGCGTGTTTCGGGCGCGGGAGCGCCACGCCAAGTCCTCCACGGGGATCCGGGCCAAGCCCCCCGAATTCTCCCCCAAGTTCGAAGGGCGCCGCCCAGAAATACCGTTCGCCGGGCGTGGTAACCGTTCCCGTCGGGTTCACGGCCACAAGCGCGCCAACCGTCAGGCCGTTCGGCAGTACCGCCGACGCCGAGCCAAGCCCTCCCTTCAGCGTCGCCGTCAGCGCACCGATTCCCGCGCCGGCGCTGCCGATCCCGAATGCCTTGCCCGCGCACTCGAAAGCCGCTAGCCCAAGAGCCGGATAGGGATTGATATCCCAGCTCTTGTCGCCGCCATTGAGAAGGTCAAACAGTATTGCGGCGGGCACCAAAGGCACGCGGGCGTCCCCGACCCGGAATCCCCGTTGCGCTTTGCGCAGTCCGGTCATAACGCCCGAAGCGGCGTCCAGACCGAAGGCCGAACCTCCGGAGAGAACCAGGGCGTCAACCTCCTGCACAAGCCTATCGGGCTCCAGGAGGTCGGTTTCCCGCGTACCGGGCGCTCCACCCATGATCGCGCAGGATGCCACGAAGGGCGCGTCCGCGGTCACGACGGTGACGCCGGACTTCAGCCTCTCGTTCTGCGCGTTGCCTACACACAGGCCGGATACATCGGTGATCAGGTTGAGTGGCCCGGGATGCATCGCTCAGGTACCGAACGCGCCCGGGGCTCGTGAGCGCCAATTTCCGATCCTGTCCGGAAAACCGGGCCACGATGGGCCTTTTCCCGCCAGAATCCCGACTTTCATTGGAGCGATTTCCATTATGGCCGCCATTTGCGCGATGGCCGTTACGGGTTGGCGGAACACCGCCTGACCCCTTTCATGGGGGAAAATCCGGACGGAGCCTCAACCGACGAGCTCAAGTCCCGAAAAGAAATAGGAGATCTCGACTTCAGCCGTTTCCGGAGCGTCGGAACCATGCACGGAGTTCTCCCCCTTCGACTCCGCGAACTCCGCTCGAATCGTCCCCGCCTCGGCTTCCGCCGGATCGGTCGCGCCCATCACCTTGCGGTACGCGGCGACGGCGTTTTCGCCCTCGAGCACCTGCGCCACGATCGGACCGGACGCCATGAAAGCGCACAGCTCACCATAGAACGGCCGCTCCCTGTGAACCTCGTAGAAAACTCCCGCCTGCGCTTCCGTCAGACGAAGCCGCTTCTGCGCCACGATCCGAAGACCGGACGCCTCGATCTTCGCGTTGATCGCGCCGGTCAGATCGCGCTTCGTCGCGTCGGGCTTGATTATCGAAAACGTGCGCTGCACAGCCATTCCCTGCCTCTCCTGTCCCGGACAACGGGCCGTCGCCCCATGCGTTTCAGCCCCATGCGTATTCCGCGAACGCACTAGCACGCGCCTTCCGGCGGTTAAAGCCGCGATTGACCGCGTCGCCGCGATGCGTCAAACCGCCCCGATGCTGCGAATTGACGATATCCATTACGCGATCAACGGCATTCCGCTGTTCACGGGCGCGAGCGCTTACGTTCCCGACGGCCATAAAGTGGGTCTGGTGGGCAGGAACGGTACCGGCAAATCCACGCTTTTCCGCCTTATCCGCGGCCACCTGACACTGGAGGCGGGCAGCATAGACCTGCGCCAGGGAGCGCGTATCGGCGTTGTCGAGCAGGAAGCGCCGGGTGGAGAGACCTCCGTCCTAGACACCGTACTCGCCGCGGATACCGAGCGGGCCGACCTGCTTGCCGAGCGGTCGAACGACCATGCAAGGATCGCCGAAATCCAGACACGCCTGACCGACATCGACGCTTGGTCGGCGGAGGCGCGCGCGAGCGCGATCCTGAGGGGACTCGGACTTTCCCAAGACCAACACGACCTGGCCTGTTCGACCCTTTCGGGTGGCTGGCGCATGCGGATCGCGCTGGCGGCCACCCTGTTTTCCCGCCCGGACCTGCTCCTGCTGGACGAGCCGACAAACTATCTTGACCTTGAGGGTGCGTTCTGGCTGTACGATTATATCGCAAAGTATCCGCACGCGGCCATAATCATAAGCCATGACCGCAGTCTGCTGAACCACTCGGTCGATTCAGTCCTGCACCTCGAACGAAAGACGCTCACGTCCTACAGAGGGAGCTACGACCGGTTCGTACGCCAACGCGCCGAACGCGCCGCGCATGCCGCCGCGGTGGCCAGGAAACAGGAGGCCCGCCGCGCCCATCTTCAGTCCTATGTCGATAGGTTCCGTTACAAGGCGGACAAGGCCAGACAGGCGCAGTCCCGCCTGAAGATGATCGCGCGGATGGAGTTCGTATCGTCCCCGGAAGAGGCCGCCCGGGCGGCGTTCCTGTTCCCGGACCCCGAGAGGCTCGCCCCGCCGCTCATCGCGGTCGAAAATGCCAGCACGGGCTACGACGGCGCCCCGGTTCTCCGGAAGCTCGACCTTCGCATCGACCAGGAAGACCGGATCGCGCTGCTGGGAAGGAATGGAGAGGGAAAATCCACTTTATGCAGGTTTCTGTCCGGCAGGCTCGAACCGTTCCGCGGCAGCGTCGTTCGCGCCAGAAAGCTGCGCGTCGGATATTTCGCCCAGCACCAGATCGAAGATCTCGATCCGGACGATACCCCGCTCGGTCACCTGGTACCGAGACGGCCGAACGCCGCTCCGTCCGCGCTCAAGTCGAAACTCGCGGGTTTTGGCCTGGCGGCCGACCGGGCCGACACGCCGGTCCGCAAGCTCTCGGGCGGCCAGAAATCCCGACTTTCCCTACTGCTGGCAACGCTCGACGCGCCGCACCTGCTGATCCTTGACGAACCGACGAATCACCTTGACGTCGAAAGCCGCGAGGCGCTCATGGACGCGCTGGCATCCTATTCCGGCGCGGTCATCGTCATCAGTCACGACCTGCATCTTCTCGCCATGGTGGCGGATCGATTGTGGCTGGTAAAGAATGGAACCGTAACGAATTACGAAGGTGATCTGGACCAGTATCGCGGCGACCTGCTGGCGGCTGACCGCCGGGAAACCGCGCCCAGGACGGCCAAACCGGCACAGGCCGCCGGAAAGCGCCTTCAGGCACTCAGATCCGAACTGACGAGATGCGAGTCCCGGGTCGCGAAGCTCATGGAAATGCGCGAAAGGCTTATCGGAAAACTCGCGAACCCCGCCCTGTATGAGCCCGGAGCGGCCGGGAACCTGAACGCGCTGCAGGGGAAATACGGCGAGGTCCGCGAAGCGATCGACCGCGCCGAAACGCTCTGGCTCGCCGCGCAGGAGAAACTTGAGGCGGCCGAAAGCGCGGCTGCGGACAGGTCGGGGAGGTAAGTGAGAACGGCGTTATGGAGTCCCCCCAAACCGATGCGGCCGGTTTGCGCGCACTTGGTGACGCGCACCCTTACAATGGCGGGATCGAGAAACTAACTGATCGGCAGATCAGGAGGAAAGTATGGACGGCGACGATTTCGGGCGGTTGGTATACCTTGTCATCCTCGGCGGTGCGCTGGCCACGTATTTCATTGTCGCGAACCGGGCCCGTCTTGGCCAGGTGCTCAGACATGCGGTCCTGTGGGGCGTCATCTTCATTGGCTGCGTCGCCGGGGTCGGGCTTTGGCAGGATATCCGCGGCGACTTCGCGGTCCGCCAGGCGAGAGTCACGGATACGGGCCGTATCGAGATCCCCCGCGCCCAGGACGGCCACTACTACCTTACGCTGGAAGCCGACGAGGTGCCGATCCGTTTTGTAGTTGACACAGGGGCGACAAATATCGTGCTCTCGCGCCAGGACGCGGGTCGCATCGGCGTCGATCCGGACAGCCTGCGGTATTTGGGAATCGCGAATACCGCCAACGGTCGAACCCGCACCGCCCGAACGATGCTCTCCACCCTCAGCCTGGGCCCTATCGTTGAACGCGACGTGGCTGTATGGGTCAATGAGGGCGAGATGGAGGACTCGCTACTGGGCATGGACTATCTTCAGAGATTCGAAAGGATTGAGATATCTGACGGCACGCTGGTTCTCACGCGATAGCCGGTTCGGCGCCGCGTTCGGTATGACCGCCCGTGGACCGGCGGAGCCGTCGGCGATACCCCGACGGTGAAGGGCGTCGAAATGACATCGGGATCAATGCGGGGGATACTCCATCGGCAGGTTGGTCACGGTCTTCCGGAAACCCTTCCCGGCCAATGCATTCGGGCGGGGAAGGCACGACAGCCTGTGGCGGCACCGCGCCGCGAAGGGAAAACTCCCACGTGAGAGGCCACGCCCCGGCTAGGTGGCAACCAAGGCCACGATGAGCCCGGCCTGCGGGACAAAATGGAGAAACGACATGGACCCGCTCGTGATTTTCGCCCCTTCAGGGAAACGCGGACGCGTTCCCGCGGGAACGTCCGTTCTCGCCGCGGCACGCCAGCTTGGCGTCGACGTTGACAGCGTCTGCGGCGGCCGTGGCATTTGCGGGCGCTGCCAGGTCACATCCGGTTACGGCGATTTCCCCAAATACGGCATTACCGTCACGGAGGATGCCCTAAGCGGACGGAACGCCGTCGAGGACCGCTACGGACGCGTCAGGGGTCTGGGCCCGAACCGGCGCCTCGGCTGCCAGGCGACGGTGCGGTCGGATGTCTTGATCGATGTCCCGCCGGACAGCCAGGTCCATAAACAGGTGATCCGCAAGGCCGCCGCGGTTCGTGACATCAAAATGGATCCCGCGACGAGACAGTACTATGTCGAGGTGCGGGAACCTGACATGCATGAACCCTCGGGAGATCTGGAACGACTCAGGGACGCCCTCGCGGAACAGTGGAATATAGACACCGGCGCCTTGCGCGTCGACCTGCCGGTGCTCGGCAAACTGCAGTCCGCGTTACGCAAGGGCAAGTGGGCGGTCACCGTCGCGCTTCATCGCGGCCACACCGACATACACGAGCGCATCCTCGACGTCCGTCCGGGCTTCTGGGAAGGACGCCTGTGCGGTCTTGCCGTCGATCTGGGGTCCACCACGATAGCGGCGCATCTCTGCGACCTGCGCAGCGGTGACGTCATCGCGAGCGCGGGAGCCATGAATCCGCAGATCCGGTTCGGCGAGGACCTCATGAGCCGGGTAAGCTACTCGATGCTGAACCCCGGCGGCGACGCCGAAATGACCTCGGCAGTTCGGGAGGCCGTCGACCGCCTCGCGGAGGAAACGGCGGCGGCCGGAGCCGTTGATCCTGACCAGATCGTGGAATTGGTCTTTGTCTGCAATCCCGTAATGCACCATCTTCTTCTGGGCATCGATCCCATCGAACTGGGTCAGGCTCCCTTCGCCCTGGCGACCTCCGACTCACTCTCGATGGATGCGAGGGAACTGGACCTATCCGCCGTAAATCCATCGGCCCGCGTGTTCATACCCCCATGTGTCGCGGGTCATGTCGGCGCCGACGCCGCGGCGGTCGCGCTGTCGGAAAGGCCCGAGACGTCCAGTGATCTCGTTCTCATAGTCGATGTCGGCACGAACGCGGAGATACTGCTCGGCGACAGGAACAGGGTTCTGGCCTGCTCCTCGCCCACCGGTCCCGCGTTCGAGGGGGCGCAGCTGACATGTGGCCAGCGAGCCGCGCCGGGGGCGATCGAACGCGTCCGGATCGATCCGGCCACCGGGGAACCCCGTTTCAGGGTCATAGGCTGCGATCTCTGGTCCACCGACGAGGGCTTCGATGCGGCGGTGGCCCCGACAGGAGTTACGGGCATATGCGGATCCGGCATCATCGAAGC
>JAPOUP010000196.1:6202-10471 GCA_026708635.1 Rhodobacter sp. | reverse complement strand
CGTTGACCGCATCGTTCTCGCGGGAGCGTTTGGCGCCCATATCTCGCCGAAGCACGCGATGGTGCTCGGCATGATTCCGGATTGCCCCATCGACAGGGTTACCTCCGCGGGCAATTCAGCCGGAACCGGCGCGCGCATCGCGCTGTGCAACCGCGCCGCGCGGTCCGAAATCCAGGAAACGGTGCGCCGCATACACAAGATCGAGACCGCCATAGAGCCGAGGTTCCAGGAGCATTTCGTCGCCGCCAACGCGATCCCGCATGCGAGCGCTCCGTTTCCGGAACTGCGTAAGTTGGTTGACCTACCGGACAGGAGCTTCAACACGGGTGGCGGCACCAGAGGCGGCAGGCAAAGTCGACGTCCCAGAAGAAAGGAGTGAGTCAATGGAAATTCTGCGGGCCGGATCGCGTCCATCCCGAATTGGGCCGGAGGAATCCTTTACCGGCAGGGTTCGAATCGACCCGGTGATAATGGCACCGGACCCCTCCCGTGTCCGCGCCCTGAACGTCACCTTCGAGCCGGGCGCGCGCACCGCTTGGCATACGCATCCGCTTGGTCAGATTCTGATCGTAACGGAAGGCAAGGGCCTTGTTCAGAAAGCGGGCGGTCAAATCCAGGAAGTCCTGCCCGGAGACGTGGTCTGGTTTGCGCCTGACGAACGCCATTGGCATGGCGCCGGACCGGGTACGGGCATGACCCATCTTGCCATTCAGGAAACGCGTGACGGCTCCAACGTAACCTGGATGGAGCACGTTACCGACATTGAATATTCGGGGGGGCCGTCCTGAAAACCGGCTGGACCGCGGGCCGGGGCACCGTCTATTCCGGCCGCCCGACCCGCAGTTCGACCGCCGCAAACCAATTCGAGATCTCCCTCATTTCATCGTTCGTCAGATCGGCGGCGATTTCAGACATCACGACATGGAACCGCTTTCCCGATCTATAGGCTTTCAGTTGGGTCTCGATATATATGTTGGCCTCGCCCGCCAGATGCGGGGCGTCGCCCACCACCGCGAGACCGTCCACGCCGTGGCAGTTCGAGCAAAGCTCCGGGGAATCCTCCGCGGGCGCGGTCACGACAGTCGTGACGGCATGCGACGCGTACCAGGACGCGACGTCCACGATCTGCCGATCGGTCAGCTGCCGCGCAACGACCGACATCAGTTCATGCTCGCGCGCGCCATCACGGAAAGCCGTCAGCTGGGCGGTGAGGTAGCCCACCGGCTCACCCGCTATGTGCGGGGCGGTCACGATCCTGGCGTAACCGTCAAGCCCATGGCAGGTTCGGCACTTTCCGGCCGCTATATCGCGTCCGGCGGATGGATCGCCCACGGGCGTCTCCTGGGCCAGGACAGACCCAGCGAGGAGAACCCAGCCGAGCGCCAGTGCCGGAATTCGTGTCATTCGCCGTAGCTGATACGGTAGATCGCACCGGCATGGTCATCCGAAACCAGGATTGATCCGTCACGCAACTGCGCTACATCCATCGGTCGACCCAGGTACTCCCCGTTCCCGTCAAGCCAACCCTCGGCGAAGGGTTCCATTCTGGCGTTGCCCTCATCGTCGATGAAAGTCACCATGACACGCGCGCCAACCGGCTCCGTCCTGTCCCAGGAGCCATGCTGCGCCGAGAAGATTGCGTTCCTGTATTTTTCCGGGAACATCCGGCCTGTGTAGAACGTCATTCCAAGATCGGCCGCATGGGCTACGGTCTCCACCGCCGGGAAAACCAGGCCCTCAGGCGGCGTTTCGCCGGCGTACTCGTTCGTGCGCGTCGAGCCACCTCCATACCAGGGGAAGCCGAAGTTCTGGCCGGCTTCGGTCTGCCGGTTGAGTTCGCCCGGCGGGATGTCATCACCCATGCCGTCAACCTGGTTATCGGTGAACCACAACTCATCCGTTTCCGGGTGGAAGTCATGGCCGACCGAGTTGCGGATTCCGTAGGTGTAGACCTCACGGCCCGAGCCGTCGCGGTTGATCCGGATAATGCCGCCGATGCCAACCTCATTGTAGAGATCGACCTTCTCCGGCGGGTGCACATTGAAAGGCTGCCCGAGCGAGATGTAGAGTCGGTCGTCGGGCCCCACGCGGCAGACGCGCGCTGAATGGTTGTAACTCTCCTCTTCCACGGGAATCAGGTCGCCCTGGGCGATCAATTCAAACGCGGCCACATCGGGGCTTTCGTAGAAGGACTCGGCCTCCGGAAATAGCAGCACGCGGTTCTGCTCGGCGACGTACAGGAAACCGTCTTTCGAGAAACACGGGCCATTCGGAATCGAGAAGGTCAGTGATGGCGCGAAGTTCCTCACCTCGTCGGCGACCCAATCCCCGTCTCGATCGGTGACCGACCAGACCTTGTCCCTGCGCGTGCCAACGAAAGTCACGATTCCCCGGGGGGCGACCGCCATGGACCTCGCGCCGGGCACGATCGCGTATAGCTCAATCCTGAAGCCATCCGGTAAGGTGATCCTATCGGCCAGGACATCCTTGATTCCGTCCGCATATTCCCCGGACTGCTCGACGAAGGTGAACCCGGTCACCCCCGTCGTCCTCAAACCGGAGAGCCTTTCAAGGTTATCCGGAACGTCCTGACCCTGCGCATTGGCCAGACCGCCGGTCATGGCAAAGGCCACGGCTAGGACAGTTGAAGATTTCATTCTTTCCCTCCATTCGGTTTCCGCTGGGTGACATTCACCACCCGACGACCTCGATTCCGACGATCAAATGCTGCCGGCGCGCATCTCCCGGGCGATGCGGTCCAGCTGGCGGATCGCCAGCGCCACGGTGCTGAATCGCGAACCGTCCGAAATGAACATTCTCCACGGGCAATACCCATTGATCCCTGACATCCGTGTTGAGCGTCACGCGGTTTTGCGCCTGCAGCATATCCCGGTGCCCCTCGACGCAATAAACATGTTTCATTGGGATACCCTAGAAGGATTGAACGCCCTGTTAATGAGTTTAGATCCGGTCGGAAAATTTCCCTAGCTCGTCGGCGGTCACGACAAGTCCGAGGCCAGCGAGGGTGGCGAGATAGTCATCGACGGAAACGGGCGGCGCGATTAGCCGCGTTCGTATCTTGCGCACCGCCTCGTGGAAGGGATCCGGCCTCAGATCGAGGTGATCGGTGAGAAACCTGTCGGGGTGCCAGACCTCGATGCCGTAAGGCGTGAGCGCGGCTTCGGGAAAGTCCCGCAGGTTGAACGTGACGATCGCATCGCAGCGGCCGACAATCGCAGCGGCCAGAACATGACGGTCGTCGGGGTCGCGAAGCTGTAGGGTGGGAATCAGCGTCTCGTATCCCGCAACCAGGCAATCCCGTGTCGCCCGGTCCATGAGGTCGCGGGTGCGGTCGAGCGCCGCCCGATCACGGTGCGGTTCGTTGCGGAGCAGGGCGTCGACCCACTCGCGATGGATGTCAGCGCTCCACTTCGCCCGGAAAAGATCGCCAGCGGCCAGTTCCAGAAAAATGTCTCGCACGGGTGCGGGTTAGAGAATGTTGGCGTCGAGGAGGGCCGTTAGGCCGGTCACCGGGAGCCATATCCCATGTCCTGGACCTGGGCTTCACGGGTCAACTCCGCGAGCGCCTCCTGGCGCTCGCGGTCGATGGCATGCTTGTAGGCCATGACATCTTCCATGCGAATGCGGCGATGCCTGCCGACCTTCCGGTGCGGGATCGCCTTCCGGTCAAGCAGCTTGATTAGGTAGGGACGGGACACGTTCAGCACGTCGGCCGCCTGGACCGTCGTCAGTTCAGCGCTCTCCGGGATCAGCGTGACGCCCTGCCCCTCGGCCATCGCCTCCAGCACATGGACGAGCAAGTCGACCGCGCCAGCCGGGAGGTCGATCGCCTGTTCCCGGTCCAGGACGCGCAGCTTCAGCGGCCGGTCCATCCCACCGTAGGGAGAAAGGGCCTCGTAGGTGCATCGCGCGATCTCCGCGTCCCGCGGCGTGGGCGGGAGCTGCCTGTAAGCCGGCATGTTCATGGCTACCTCCGAATCGGATGCGCTCGATTGAATCAAGGACGTTCAATGCAATAAGTGCATCAATCGAAGCGAACGTCAACAGGCATGCGGCTCGCGCCCGGCCGCCACCCAATGGCATTCGGATAGATTTGCGGCTTGACGGGTTATATTCTTTCGTCGCGCAACCCGTTGACAGGGCGTGGCATTTCCGCGTCGGCGACTTTTCTCCGAAAACCACCTGACAGGCGGCCGCCGATTCGCCTGATGGCGTCAGGCAAATGCGGGGGCGGCCCATGGACAGGCG
>JAPOUP010000196.1:0-6065 GCA_026708635.1 Rhodobacter sp. | reverse complement strand
GGCGAAGGGATCGTACAGGGTCGGGGCCTGCCTAGGCATGCCGGGACGCTTGAGGCCACGACATCCTCAGGCTGCCGCCGAGGCGGGAGGACAGCGTCCGCGACATGAAGGCCATCGACAGGCCGGCCAGGGCCTTCGCCTCGGACACTGGAACGGAGACCGCCGCGGCGCTCGCGGAGCCGCGCCCGCTGAAGCTGGAGACCGTCGCGGACATGAAGGGGCGACGGCTCTGGCGGCCCGTCCTCCGCGGGACCTTCGTGGACGGGAATCCTTTAAGACCGCCATTTCCCGGGACGGACTTCGCAATCCGTTATGCAAGCGACACACCCCGCCAGCATGCTGTCCGGAACCATCAATTCAACGCGTCGACTATCCGCGTGGCCTGCTCTCTTAGCACAGCCGTGTCCGCCATGATTCCGGGTGGTCGCAGTTCGACACCATCACGCCTCGGAAGAATGTGGAAATGCAGATGGAACACTTCCTGCCCACCGGCCGCCTCACTGAACTGCTGGAGTGTCACCCCATCGGCATTGAAAGCCCTGACCGCCGCTCGGGACAGCTTCTGAACGGTATGCATGCAGGCCGTGAGTTGGTCCCGCGAGGCATCCAGGATGTTTCGGGCGGCCGTCTTGGGGATTACCAGATGGTGGCCGTCAGCCCGAGGCATGATATCCATGAACGCGTAAGTTCCCTCATCCTCGTAAAGCTCTACGCAAGGAAGCTCTCCACGAAGAATCCTGGCAAATATGTTGTTGGAATCGTAGTCCATAGGATACCTTTCAGGCGCTGGGTCCGGTTCAGGGATAGGATAGCATGACACGGATGCCAAGGTTAAGGCGCAGCTTCGGCCCGTCAGCCGTCCGACGCGCCGACCCTTCCGGGCATGTCCGTCCGGGGGGAACGCGGTCCACGGTCCCGCCGGAATCCCCGGAGACATCTCAACGCCGAACGCCACGCCACGCTCCGGGCGGCCGGACATGGCACTGGCGTGGCGACCGGCCGCCGCACTTCAGCAATCGGTCGGAGCGCCACCCTCCCGCCCGCGCCCGGCGGGGAATTCGACCGGTTCCTCACGGATCGCGTCATCCATAGGTGGCGGCCAGAAATCCCCCGGGATTTTCCTCACCACCAGGTTCGCTCTCTCCGCGGTCCGGATTCCGCTGGCGGGCGACCAAGCCCCGTAATTTCGCCGGCCCGAGACAAATGGTCGGTGGACAGCGGTCCCGTATCCCTCCCCATTATGCCGGTTTCCGAAAAGTGCCCGGAACCGCCATCCTACCGCATCGCCCCAAGCGCGAGCCGGTCCCGCCGGCAACCCGTATACGGGATTCGAAGTACCACTGAAGCATCCGCGGACACTCGCAATCCATCACGAACTTCCGGAACTTGCGGTCAATCCGCCCTCCGGCGATCCAACACCGGGATGAACTCCGCGGGACTGCGCCATCCGTCCCCGTCAGCCCTGTTCAGCGATCCAGTCCGGTAGATAGCCTATATGCGGGAGCACGGCTGACGCCAGCCGGGCCAGATCCGTCTCCCGGGCGCGCCCGGTGAGAACCGCGACGGTCCGCATTCCGGCGGCACGCCCCGCCAGCAGGTCCGTGACGCTGTCCCCCACCATAAGGGCGTTTGAGGGCGAAATCCCGGTCGCCGCGGCGAACGCCAGACACATTCCCGGCGTCGGCTTGGCTCCGAAGCCGCTGTCATAGCCCGCGACGAAATCGAAAACCCCTTCGACACCGGCGGCGGAAAGATGCGCTCTCGCCACCGCTTCGGCGTCATTCGTCGCCACTCCTAGGGAAAACCCCATCGCAACGAGTTCGGCCATGACCCGCTCGAGCGGGGCCGCTTCCACCAGGGAAACACGCGCGGCGCTGGCGTCGAGGCGTACGCGCAGTTCATCGGGATCCATGCCCGGCAGTCCCGGCGACAAAAGGCGGACGATGTCCTGGGGCGTGCCCGCGACCGCCGCGCTGTCCGGCGCATACCTCCCCGCGCCAAGATCGAACCCGATCAGCTCACCCAGCGCCCGCGCCTCGGAATCGTCGTTTCCGGCAAGATCCCTCAGCGTCATCTCCGCCCAGCCATTCCACGTCGCGTCGAAGTCGAACAGCGTACCGTCCTTGTCAAACAGAACCCCGAGTATCGGCTCATTCATCGTTTTCTCCCACACCACACCATACCCTAAATTGACGGCGCAGCCGCGACTGTTGACATTGAAAGCCATGACGGAACCGACGCTCTACCATCCATACCTTACGGGACCGCCAGCTCTCGATCACCGCACATATCCGCAACCCACCGATGGTGGAACGCCTTTCATGAACCCGTTTTGAGTTGGGCTCGGCGATAACCTGAACAATTCGGGGCCAGGTGGATCGGTCGACCCCCACCCCGCCTTCGCGCCGCATGAAGGATATGCGGCTCCAGTGTCTCAGATCTCAGGACCCGTTCGTGACCGTCCGCCCGGCGGTTCGCTCATGGTTGACAGACAGAAGCGGCACCTGGCTTCAGTCAGTTCAGGCCAGATCCATTTCCAGAGATCGACATGCTCTTCGCACCTTGCCCGCGCGTCCGAGGCCGCGCGGCGGCATCCCCACAGTCGGTCCTGCCAACAACCGGGACGGTCAAAATACGCGGTAAACCCATCAGGTTCGTGAGGCACCACCGACGCCGGCTAAGCCGGTTGTCTGGCCATTCAGGGAAACCACCGCCGCACGGCCGTCCGCAACCCGGGAAACGGCGTCAGACGGATTCGAGTTCCTGCTCAAGATCAGCCATCTCCGCGCCACCAGCCATGAGACGCCGGATTTCACCGTGCTCGAGAGAGTCCCGCGTTCCGGCTCCGATGACCTTGCCGAGAGCCAGGAAAGTGTATCGGTCGGCGACAAGCCGTGAATGAATCTCGTTATGCGTGATGAAGATGATCGCGATGTCGCCCCGCTTGCGAACCTTCTTGATGGTCTTCAGGACTCCCATCTGCTGCTTCTGGCCGAGCGCCGACGTGGGCTCGTCCAGGATCAGGACCTTGGCCCCGAAATAGATCGCCCGGGCGATCGCGAGCGTCTGTCGCTGGCCTCCCGACATCGTGCCCACGGCCTGCGTCGGGTCGGAAAAATCGATTCCGATCTTCAGCATCTCGTCATGAGCGATCCTGTCCATTTCATCCATTTTAAGGACCCCGAGACGGTTCTTGATCTCGCGGCCCATGAAAAAGTTGCGCGTCACGCTCATAAGCTGGTTGAGCGCGAGATCCTGGTATACCGTACCGATGCCGGCGGCGGTCGCGTCACGCGGGCTGCGGAAGGTGACGGGCCGCCCCTCAACGTAGATCTGGCCCTCGCTCGCGCGGTGAACGCCAGCCAGGATCTTGATCAAGGTGGACTTGCCCGCGCCGTTGTCGCCCAAAAGCGCGTGCACCTCACCAGGAAAGATCTCCAGGCTGACCCCGGCGAGAGCGGTGAACGGGCCGAACCTCTTGACGAGATTCTCCACCCGCATATAAGGCTGTCCCGCCACGCCTCAGATCCCTCCCGTGATCCGTTTGCGGATACGTTCGTTAGCGAAGACGGCCGCGAGCAGCACCGTTCCCACGAAAACCCTGAACCAGCTACCATCGATCCATGGAATGAAGAACACGGCGTTCGCCACGAGACCCACCGTGACGGCGCCGAATATAACGCCGAGAACCGATCCGAAACCTCCCGTCATCAACGTGCCGCCGACAACCGCGATCGCGATCGCCTCGAGCTCCTTGAGGTTGCCCTTCGCCGCATCCGACGTGTTCGTGTCGAAGACCTGACAGGCCGCGAAGATGGTCGCGCAGAAGGCGGTGAACATGAACAGACCGATCTTCACTTTGTTCACGGGAACGCCGTTCGCGCGGGCGGCTTCCTTGTCGTCACCCGTGGCGAATATCCAGTTGCCAAGCTGAGTTCGGCTAAGGATGAGCCATGCCACGCCGGCGATCAGTATCCACCAGAGGAATCTCGCGTCGAAGCCGGTGACCCACTGCTCACCCTTCCGGTTGAGATTACCTCCGAGCCAGAACCACGCGTCGTAGAACCAGCCGAACACCTCGCCGCCCATGAGATCCGCGAACCAGCTCGTTTCCTTGTAGTCCGGCAAGCCGGAGATCTGGGTCGACTTGTTGATCAGACGGAACGATACCTCGGTCGTGCCGCGCAGGAAGAACAGGAATCCAAGCGTGACGATAAAGCTCGACAATCCCGATCGAACGACAATGTTGCCGATGATCCAGCCAAGCGTCAGCGTCATTGCCAGCGTCACCGCAAACGCCGCGAAGGGCGTCGCCTCGCCAAGACCGAACGGCAGGCCCCACTTGAGCATCATTGCCATGGACATTCCGGCGAACCCGATCATCGAGCCGATTGAAAGGTCGAATTCGCCCGCGATCATCAGCAGCGCCGCACCGGTCGCGATGATACCGAACTGCGCGATGATCGCCACGTTGTTCTTGACTCCAAGGGCGTTGAACGCCCGTCCGTCGGACGCGAAGTAGAGCGCCACGATGATCACCGCCATGACCATGAAGGCACCGATTTCGGGACGCCGGACCGTCCGCTGAATCCAGTTCTCCTGACGAAGCCTGTCGCTCTCGCTACGCTCGATCACGTCCATTTAGACCCCCGCCCCGCACCTCGTGTCCCTCACATTGCCTCGCGTTGGCGCGCGGGCGAGAATCCTGATCCCGCCCGCGCGAATGCCATGGGGTCGCACCGCCTAGCGGTCAACGCCCGCCAACGCTTTCACGGACTCAGCGTTCGAGGCATCCACAAACCCGGGGCCGGACGGAATGTTCGCGCCGGGAAGTAGGCCTGCGTGGTTGTTGTAGAGGTGCAGCACGATAACGGGCATATAGCCCTGCAGACGCTGCTGCTGGTCTATGGTGAACGCGGCGTCACCGGCCGAGATCATGTCCATGACACCGGGGCTCAGGTCGAAGCATGCGAGATGAACGTCGGCACCGACGTCCTTGACGGCGCGGTTGGCGGCCTCGCAGACATGTGGCCCGACAGCGAGCACGCCGTCGATCGACTGGTCAGCCTCAAGCGCGGCGGCCGTCCGGGTCTCGATCTGAGCCGGGTCGTTCGACACGTCGATCATATTCAGTTCCGCGCCAAGCGCCTCGAAATAGCCCGAGCAGCGATCAACCAGCGCGGTGTTGAAAGCTTCCTGGTTCAGGCAAAGGCCCTTGGTGACGCCTTCAGCCTTCGCGCGTCCGCCAGCGGCCATGCCGGCGTCAAACTCGGGCTGGCCCACATGCATCAGCGCACCAAGTTCCTTTGAGGACTCGAGGCCGGAATTCATCGTCACGACGGGAATGCCGGCGTCAACGGCGGCCTTGATCGCGGGACCAAGCGCGGCGGCATCGGGAAGCGAGACAATAATGCCATCAGGCTCGCTCGCGGCCGCGGCCTCGATAAGCTTGGCCATGCCGGCCATGTCGCCGGACGCGTCGAAATTGTATTCAAGTGTGGCACCGATGGCGGCCGCCGCGTCACGCCCACCCTTTTCGACCACGGGCCAGAACGGATCCGTTCCCTGCGTGTGCGTGATCATTACGTAGCGCTCCTGCGCCGCGACCGTGCCAGCCACGAGCAATGCGGCGGTAGCCGCGATGAAGGTGTTCCTCATTTCGTTTGTCTCTCCTCTGACAACATGACCGGGACTTATACCGCCCCGTCGTCTGGGCGGGTTAGCATCGCTTGAATGCCTATGCAAGAAGACCCGCCGGCGTCACGTCCAATGAATATCCGAACCACCCGGAAGGGCGCGCCGAGCCAGCATGGGCGTTTCGTACGGCAAGTCCTCCGCGTTACAGAACGCGACGATCCAGGCATCTTCCCTTACAAGAAAATCCAGAACCGAGACCATGAAAGCCGGATCACCGGCCTGCCCGCGCAGATCTTCCGCATATGACCCCGTCGAACCAAGAAATACGGACAGAAGTTCGCGGTCGCCGGCGATCCATGCCAGCGCCTTCAGCGCCACAATCTCGGCCTGTTCCCGCTCCATCCAGCGTCTCCCTATCCAAAAACCTC
>JAPOUP010000117.1 GCA_026708635.1 Rhodobacter sp. | reverse complement strand
CGGTTAGTCTGATACAAAAATTGCATACATCGCAAAAGCCCATGGTGAACCACGTGAAGCCGTCGCGACATCGCGCCATTCAGGACCGAACCCAAAAAATGCAGCGCCAGATCGCCGAAGGCGCAATCAGGGTTCTGTCGACATCGGGTGTCGCGGGGCTGACCCATAGGGCCGTGGCAAAGGAAGCGCGGGTCAGTCTCGCGGCCACGACACGTCATTACTCCGGCAAGATCGACATATTGGCGGAGGCTTCCAGGCTGCTTCTTTCCGAATACCTGGACTCGTTCAAATCCCTTCAGGCGCGATTGCGGCAAAATCCGGAAAGATCGATCGAAACGCTGGACGACCTCGTCGTTCAGGTCACGGTGAACGCCTTGTGCCGTGATCGTGACCGGTCGCTGGCATGGTGGGAGATCATGTTATTCAGCGGCAGGTCGCCGGAGGGACAGGCGCTGGCCCGCGACTGGTTCGTAAAGCTCGACGCGATCTGGCTGAGTCTTGCCGAAGAACTTGCCGGGCACCCCGATCCCCGGCAGATACGGATCTCGATCGAAAGAGCGCTTGGGATGATCTTCCTTCTTCATCCGCTTGAGCTTGGGCGCGAAGCGGTCGAGAGCCTTTTTGCCGACACGGACATCCATCGCTACCTGGATCACGCCACCACCGATGACTTTGACGCGGAAAACGACGACACCAAGAAAGCGAAAATGCGTGAACGGCTCGTCGAAACCGGCGTGCGTATTCTGATAGACGAAGGGCCGGACGCGCTGTCGTATCGGGCCGCGGCGGATCGGGTAGGCATGGTACGCAGCGGACCAAGCTATTACTTTGATTCGGTCAACGCATTGATCGAGGCGGCCCAACTCAGCCTTTTCGCCCGCGCCAAACAACGGTATCGGACCGGATTCCAGAACCGGACGCACCGATGCGGCACCGCATCGGAACTGGCCAAACTTACGGGCACGATTTTCCTAAGCGAGGCTGGTGCCTTCCACATGGAGAACCTGGCGTATTTTTCGGTCTGGATTGCCGCCGCGCGGTCGCCCGGGCTCCGTGGATTTGTTCAACGTATTCTGCTTGATCAGTCGGCGGGGTGGACCAGGCGCGTCCGGGAAATCCACGAGGGTGACGCCCCGCCCGGCCTGGCGCTGAAGATGCAGTCGGTCTACGCGGGCAAACTGGCCCATGCCTTGGCTGTCGGTGCTACCCGGATGGACCCTCACGTTACGAGCCTGGATTTTCTGGCGGCGGCGCGCCTCTCCGGAAACTAAACGGTACACCGGTATAAAAAATGCTTGCGGGCTGCCGTTTTCCTTCCTATCCCGGGATCAGGCTTCCCGGTGTCGCGCTGCCGAACCCGCAGCGTTAGGCAGGTTCACCAACCCTGGAGGCGGCAAGCGTTGGTCGTCGCGAGAGGAGACTTCATGATTGATCTGACTGGTCGAGTGGCCTTGGTTACGGGGGCGGGCGCGGGTCTTGGAAAGGAACACGCCCTGCTGCTGGCGCGGCGCGGGGCGCGGGTGGCCGTCAACGACCTTGACCTTCACCCGGCACAGGCGGTCGCTGATGAAATCACGTCTGCCGGTGGGCAGGCGATTGCTATTGCGGCTTCGGTATCCGATTTCGGCGCGGTCCAGGCGATGGCGGACAACGTTCTGAGCCAGTGGGGCCGGATCGATATCCTGATCAACAACGCCGGCATCCTGCGCGACAAAAGCTTCGGCAAGATGGATTTGGAGGACTTCCGGCTGGTGGTGGACGTGCACCTGATGGGGGCCGTGAACTGCACTAAGGCGGTGTGGAACCACATGCGCGAACGCAATTATGGACGCATCGTGATGACCACCTCATCCTCGGGGCTCTACGGTAATTTCGGGCAATCAAACTACGGGGCGGCCAAGATGGCGCTTGTGGGGCTGATGCAGACCCTGTCGATAGAAGGCGCGCGAAACGATATCCGCGTCAACTGCATCGCGCCCACCGCGGCGACCGCGATGACCGACGGGTTGCTGCCCAAAGCTGAGCTTGACCTGCTGCGGCCTGAACTGGTTAGTCCGGGCGTCCTCACGCTGGTTAACGAAGACGCTCCAACACGGATGATCCTCTGTGCCGGGGCCGGGGCGTTTGAAAGCGCCAACGTGACGCTGACCCAGGGGACCTTCATCGGCGCGGGACCCGACATGCCAGAACGTGTACTGGAAAATTGGGATGCTATCGTCGACCGAACGGACGAGGTCGTCCCCCAATCCGGGCTTCATCAGGGTGATTTCGAACTAAGGCATGCGGGATTGAGCCGCGAAGGGGCGTGATCATGCGTGACGCGGTTATCGTCTCGACGGCGCGGACCCCGATTGGCCGGGCCTACAAGGGTGCGTTCAATGCGACACCGGCTCCGTCCCTGGCGGCCCACGCCCTGCGCGCGGCGGTTGAGCGTGCCAAGATTGATCCCGGCTCGATTGACGATGTGATCCTGGGCTGCGCGCTGCCGCAGGGACACCAATCAACAATCGGTCGGACGGCCGCGTTGCGTGCGGGCTTCCCCGTCGCAGTGTCAGGCATGACCATGGACCGGCAATGTTCCTCGGGGCTGATGACCATCGCCACGGCAGCCAAACAGGTGATCGTGGACCGCATGGATTTGGTGGTCGCGGGCGGTGTTGAATCCATCTCGCTGGTGCAGACAAACGATCTGCGGGTCGATCCCGATCCCGAGCTTCTGGCGATGCATGACGACACCTACATACCAATGATCGATACGGCGGAAACCGTTGCCGACCGCTACGGGATTTCGCGGGACCGCCAGGACGCCTATGGCCTGCAATCGCAACGGCGCACCGCCGACGCGCAGGCGGCCGGCCGGTTTGACGACGAAATCATTCCCGTTACGGCGACGAAGACCATCGTGGACAGGGAAACCGGTGCGACATGCACCGAGACGGTCACCCTGACCAAGGACGAGGGAAACCGGCCCGGCACGACCCTGGACGGATTAAGCGGTCTGCGCACCGTGCGCGAAAACGGCTCGGTCACCGCGGGTAATGCCAGCCAACTGTCGGACGGTGCCTCCGCCGCGGTGGTGATGGAGGCCAGGCTGGCCGAGAGGCAGGGCCTTCAGCCGCTCGGACGGTATGTCGGCATGGCCGTCGAGGGCACCAAGCCCGACGAAATGGGTATCGGCCCCGTCTTTGCGGTTCCGAAACTGCTCGAGCGGTTCGGGCTTGGTATCGACGATATCGGGCTTTGGGAGTTGAACGAGGCCTTCGCGGTGCAGGTTCTTTATTGCCGGGATGCGCTCGGGCTTCCGAATGACAGGCTCAACGTCAATGGTGGAGCGATTTCCATCGGGCACCCTTATGGCATGTCTGGCGCGCGCATGGTCGGTCACGCTCTGATCGAGGGCAAAAGACGCGGCGTCAAATATGTGGTGATCACCATGTGCGTCGGCGGCGGCATGGGCGCGGCGGGTTTGTTCGAAGTTCTTTGACGCCAACGGCCCTGCCAGAGGAAGGGCCGGTCGAACTTTTACTCTGGAGAGAGGACTTTATGAGCAGACCTTGGCTCGCCACCTATGCCGATACGGTCCCGGCGGAGATCGATCCCGGCGCCTATTCCTCGCTCAAGGAGCTTCTTGTCGAGGCGATCGACATCTATGGCGACAGGATCGCGTTTCGCGGCGAAACCGCATCGCTGAGTTATCGGGATTGGGGCGAGCTCTCGCGGGACTTCGCCGCCTATCTGCAGACAGGGCTTGGTGTCGGAAAAGGCGACCGCGTCGCCGTTATGGCGCCGAACATAATCTCGTTTCCGGTCGCAATGTTTGGCATTCTGCGCGCCGGGGCCGTTCAGGTGAACGTCAACCCGTTCTACACCGCCGAAGAATTGCGCCACCAGCTGAATGACGCCGGAGTCGAAATCATCGTCGCCTTCGCCGGATCCCTGCAGACCCTGGCCGAGGTGATGGGCGACACGTCCATCCGCGGCGTGATCGTGGTTCACCGCGACGATATCGGTGATGGCGCCATTTCCGCCAGCGTGGTCGAGCCCGCGATCGCCGACGCGGTTAAGTTTGCCGACACCTTGCGTGCCGGGCGCGAGATGGGCTTTGTGCCGCCGGTCCTCGGCGGCGGCGACCCGATCTTCTTTCAGTACACCGGGGGCACGACCGGGCTATCGAAAGGCGCGGTCCTGAGCAACCGCAATGTCGTCTCGAATATCACCCAGGTCATTGCCTTGCTGGAAAACTCTTTCCGGCCTGGCGAAGACGTGGTCGTGACCGTTCTGCCGCTCTACCACATCTTCGGCCTGACGGTGAATCTGCTGATCTTTGCGAAGCTTGGGGGCGAAAACCATCTGGTGGCCGAACCCCGGGACCTGGATCGCGTCACCGATATCTTCCGCGCATTTCCCGTCACCGCCACCTCCGGCGTGAACACGCTTTGGGCAGGTCTGGTAGAGCATCCGGGCTTCGCGGAGTGCGATTTCTCAACCCTGCGTTTCGTCGCGGGCGGCGGCGCGCCGCTGCACAGAGCGACGGCGGAGAAATGGCATGGGGTGACGGGTGTGCATATCAATCAGGGCTACGGCATGTCCGAGGCGTCACCGGTGGTCTCGACAAACCCCTACGCGTGGAAAGGGTACGCCACCCATTCCGGCCTTCCCCTGCCCTCGACCGAGGTGATCCTGCTGGACGACGCGGACCGTCCGGTTCCGCCGGGTGCGCATGGCGAGATTTGCGTGCGTGGTCCCCAGGTAATGAAAGGCTACTGGAACCGGCCCGAAGACACGGATCAGGCGCTCACCGAGGACGGCTTCTTTCGTACCGGCGATATCGGCGCGCTTGACGCAGAGGGGTTTCTCTCGATTGTGGACCGAAAGAAGGACATGGTTCTGGTTTCGAGTTTCAACGTCTATCCGGCGGAGATCGAGGCCTACGTTTCGAAACTGGAGGGAATTGCGGAATGTGCGGCCATCGGCGTGCCGGATGAAAAATCCGGCGAAGCGGTCGTCCTCTATGTGTCGGTCAGCCCCGATGCGTCCCTTTCGCCAGATGACATCCGTGCGTTCTGCCGTAAGGGGCTTGCCGCCTATAAGGTGCCGAAGGAG
>JAPOUP010000178.1 GCA_026708635.1 Rhodobacter sp. | reverse complement strand
CGCGCCAACCCGGCACTATACAGGCCGTCACGCGTCGGGTATAACGACGCGCAACGGCTTCGGAATTTGGCCAAAGCCGTGTAAGTGTTGGGATAAACCGTCGATCGCCGGCTTTTACGTTGGGACTTTCGGATATTTTCCGGTATTGGGCTATGTGGGAAGCGATGCATAACGAAAATTACAGAGAGGTTCGAATATGATCCGCTCGGAACTGATCCAGAAGATCGCTGACGAAAACCCCTATCTCACACTCAGCGAAGCCGAGCGAACCGTAAATACGATCTTCGAGGAGATCACGCAAAGACTGGCGGCAGGCGGTCGGGTGGAGCTAAGGGGATTTGGGGCGTTTTCCGTCAAGAAAAGAGCTTCGCGCGACGGTCGCAATCCACGTACCGGAGAGCGTGTGTTCGTTGCGGAAAAGAACGTGCCGTTCTTCAAGGCCGGGAAGTTGCTGAGGAACCGTCTGAACGGGAATTGACCGGAGCGTACAGTGGCTTACGTGCGATACGCGATCCTGGCATTCATTTCCGTGTGTCTTATCGCGGTGGCGCTCGCGAACCGCGGTGACGTCACGGTAAGCCTGCTCCCCGCGGGTCTCATGGATTTTGTCCGCTTTCCCGAAAGCGTCAATTCCGTAACGGTGCCGCTGTTCATCGTGATGTTCGCCGGAATCATCCTGGGGGTCCTGCTAGGATTTGTGTGGGAATGGTTGCGGGAACACAAGCATCGGGCAAGCGCGGCCGGCCATGTGCGCGAGAACAGGCGCCTGAGCCGCGAGGTCGCCAGGATGCGAAAGGGGCCGGGCGAGGATGACGATGTGCTCGCGCTGCTGGAAAACACCGGTTCGTCCCGCTAGTTGACGGTAATGGGCACCGTCCGAGTGAAGATCTGTGGGCTGACGTCGGTGAAGGGCGTCGACGCGGCCGTGAAGGCGGGCGCTTCGTATATCGGGTTCGTCTTTTTCCCCAAGTCACCGCGAAATGTGGAAATCGCCTGCGCGGCCGAATTCTCCAGGGCCGTTCCCCAGGGAATTCGCAGGGTCGCCGTCACCGTCGATGCGGCGGACCCGGTTCTGGATGAGATCCACAGATGCGTTGGGGTCGACATGTTTCAGCTTCATGGCGGTGAAAGCCCGGATCGGGTGGCGGATATCCGTAATGCGTTCGGTATTCCGGTTATGAAATCTATAGGCGTGGCTGACGGAACGGACCTGGAATCCGCGGCCGAATACGCGGGAGTGGCTGACCAGCTCCTTATCGATGCCAGTCCCCGGAACGGGATGGAACTTCCCGGAGGCAACGGCCTCGGTTTCGACTGGAATCTGGTCAGGGGACGCCACTGGCCCGTTCCCTGGATGCTGGCCGGCGGGTTGACGGCCGGGAATGTCGCGAAGGCGGTGCGTGTCACCGGTGCCGGGCAGGTCGACGTCTCCAGCGGGGTGGAGCGTGCGCCCGGCGTCAAGGATGCCGAATTGATCAAGGCATTCGTCTCTTCGGCGCATTCGGCCTGCCGACCTTCGTCCGCGGCCTGCCCGAAGCCGGGTGCCGCGGGCATGGAACGGCTTTAGCGTGGGCGGACCGGTTTAATCGAGCCAGGAGAGATTGAGAGGGCGAGACGGCGGGCCGTAGCGACGGTCGGTACGCTTCCCGCGGTTAGCGAGCCGATGCCCCGCCTGACGGGAATTGGTGATATGCTTTGTCCGCTTTACCCCCGCGGCCAAAGGCCCTAAACGCGGAACGATACCTAGCGAGGTGCGCGATAATGGCTGATGACCTGATTAACAGCTTTATGTCAGGTCCCGACGAAAATGGCCGGTTCGGCGATTTTGGGGGAAGATTCGTCAGCGAGACGCTGATGCCGCTGATTCTTGATCTTGAGGAGCGTTACGCGCACGCGAAATCCGACGATAGTTTCTGGGAGGAAATGGATTTTCTCTGGAAACACTATGTCGGTCGACCCTCACCATTGTATCACGCCGAACGCCTGACCGAGAGGCTGGGTGGCGCCAGGATCTACATGAAGCGCGATGAGCTCAACCACACGGGGGCGCACAAGATAAACAACGTGATCGGCCAGATCATTCTGGCGCGCCGCATGGGAAAGACACGAATAATTGCCGAAACCGGTGCCGGGCAGCACGGGGTGGCTACGGCCACCGTCTGCGCGAAGTTTGGTCTGAACTGCGTCATCTATATGGGTTCCCACGACGTTGAGCGCCAGGCGCCCAACGTGTTCAGGATGCGTTTGCTGGGCGCTGAGGTCGTGCCGGTGACCTCCGGCCGCGGGACTTTGAAAGACGCCATGAATGACGCGCTTCGGGACTGGGTGACCAATGTTCGCGATACGTTTTACTGCATAGGTACCGTCGCCGGCCCGCATCCCTATCCCGCGATGGTTCGTGACTTTCAGTCGATCATCGGTAGGGAGACAAGGGAACAGATGTTGGAGGCGGAAGGTAGGTTGCCGGACACTTTGGTCGCCGCTATCGGGGGCGGATCGAATGCCATGGGGCTGTTCTTCCCTTTCCTTGACGATCGCGAGGTCAGCATCATCGGGGTGGAGGCGGGCGGTAAGGGCGTAAACAGCGACCTCGAGCATTGCGCTTCCCTGACTGGCGGGCGGCCCGGCGTCCTGCACGGCAACCGCACGTATCTCCTGCAGGACGATGACGGACAGATACTCGAGGGTTTCTCGATTTCGGCGGGTCTGGACTACCCCGGGATCGGTCCGGAACATTCATGGCTGCACGAAACCGGACGGGCGACGTACGTGGCCGTGACCGATTCCGAGGCGCTCGCGGCATTTCAGCTATGTTGCGAGACCGAGGGCATAATTCCGGCGCTTGAACCGAGCCACGCGCTCGCCCACGTGGCAAGGATCGCGCCGACGCTTCCTTCGAGCCATATCGTCTGCATGAATATGTGCGGACGTGGTGACAAGGATATCTTCACCGTCGCGAAGGCTCTCGGCATCGAGATGCTTGGGACCTGACGCTTGATATCCAAGGCAATCATCAGCTGAAACGGCTGTGACCGCGTGTCTTGGGCGTCGCTCGACGCCGCCGGGGTCATTCCCCGTCCAGGGCGTATTCGCGCAATACCTCGAGTGGAACGATCTCAAGCGCGCGCATATGCGTGGAGTCGAGACTCACGCGGGGAGCGCATCCTTCATCGTGGGCCTGAAGAAACCGAGCCGCGCACAGGCACCATCGGTCTCCGGGTTTAAGTCCCTGGAAGCCGTACGCTGGCGAAGGGGTCGACAGATCGTTGCCGACGTATTTCGAAAAGGCGAGGAACTCGGCCGTCATGACGGCGCAAACCGTGTGACTGCCCTGATCCTCGTCACAGGTGTCGCAGGCCGCGTTGCGGAAAAAACCCGTCAGCGGTTCATGCGAACAGGGTTGCAGCGGATCGCCAAATACGTTGACGGAGGGATCCATTTGTAATGCCATACGTCGCGCTTACCGCCAGGCCGGGGATATGTCGAGTCGCCGGGCGCGTGAGATTCCATCAAATTGTCCGATGGTCGATTGAGATCACCGGAATCGTTTCGACCCCTCGTTTGCGCTCAACGTATCGGGTTCCGATACGGGGGTGGCGACGGAGCCTTCCGCGACCGTTTTCGTTTTGGATGTCCGGGGTGGGGATACGCGCAACGCGACGGCATTCATGAAGCTTCCGGACTCGCCAGCCGCAAGATTCGGCGCACCATCCGATACGCCCCGCAGAACGGGCTCGAGCCAATCGGAATCTGCCTTCGCGAAATCATGCAGAACATATGATGAAACGCGGTCCCTGTCGCCGGGGTGCCCGACGCCAAGCCGCACTCGGCGATAGTCACCGCCAATCTGGGAGTGCAATGACCGCAGACCGTTGTGACCCGCGTGTCCACCGCCTTCCTTGTATCTGCATTTCCCCGGGGCGAGGTCGATCTCGTCATGGAACACGACGATTTCATCGGGTTCCAGCTGAAAGAACCGCGCGGCCGCGGCGACGGATTGGCCTGACAGGTTCATATAGGTTCCGGGCTTAAGCAGCAGGATCCTCTCGGACGCCAGCCTTCCTTCGCTGACCAGGCCCTTGAATTTTGACCGCCACGTTCCAAAACCGTGATCGGACGCGATTCGATCAAGCGCCATGAACCCGATGTTATGGCGGTTTCGGGAATACTTTGCACCCGGATTGCCGAGACCAACAAATAGCAGCATCGGAGGTGCTCCGGATTCCGTATCGGACCTGCCCGGGCCTCGCCGGGCGCGCTCAATGCGGATAGTGTTCGTTCCTGGCCGTTACCTTCTCAGGAATGGCGGTACCGGGCGGCGGTACCGCCACAACGGGTTTCAGTCGTCTTCCGCCGGTGCGTCGGGCTGTGCCGCCGCGGTGGACGGAACCTCGTCCGCCGCAACCTCTTCGGCCTCCGCTTCCTCTTCCGAGCGCAGTCCCGAAGGCGCGGAGATATTCGCGATAACGAAATCTCGGCTTACCGTCGGCCGGGTGCCGTCCGGAAGCGAGACCTGGCTGATCGTGATCACGTCGTTGATGTCAAGCTCCGATACATCGACCGTGACGCTGTCCGGAATATCTCCGGCAATAACCCACAGTTCCACCTCGGGACGCACCACCGTGAGGACACCGCCGCGTTTCAGGCCGGGTGAGGCGTTCTCACCGTCGAAGCGAACGGGAATGAACAGTTTGACCCGGGTCGTCTGATGAAGGCGCATCAGATCGAAATGTATGGGCAAACTTTTGACGACATCGCGCTGGACGTCGCGACAGATCACGCGCACGTCGTCATGGCCCTCGACTTTCAGGTTGAAGAGCGTTGAAAGAAACCTGCCCTGCTTGAGCCTTTTGGTAAGTTCATTGAAGGGAATGTTTACAGCAAGCGGGTCAACGCCGCCGCCGTAAACTATTCCCGGCACCTGATTGTCACGGCGTCCCTGGCGGGCGGCTCCCTTGCCTATGCCCGCTCTCGCCGTGGCTACAAGATTCGGAATCTCGGAAGCCATTGGTGTTTCTCCTTGCCTGGCGGGCGTCCCAAGGGACGTATGCCATGATTGAACGCGGCGTATAGGGCAGTCGCGTGGGGAATGGAAGGGGAATTGCATATGCA
>JAPOUP010000264.1 GCA_026708635.1 Rhodobacter sp. | reverse complement strand
TCTGATCGACCGGATTGAGGCAAGGTCAGTGACCGGCGTCTCCCTGGACGCGAAAAAGATCCTGCCCCTGCGGATTGCCGAACGATTCCCCACCACGGTTTGCGGTACTCTCTACGACTGTTCGGACTTTCTCCCCAAACCGAAATACCTCTTCACCGAGCCCGCCGAACGCTAGCCGCAAGGCGGTCGGTGCTCCATGCCCAACAGTGTACGGTTCAGCCGAAGACACCGCGATTCCCAATTCGGCCAGTCGCGCTACAATTTGTTCGGCGCGCTTCTTCTTTGGCAGCCAGATCCGGGTAAAACTGGCATTTGGATGCGCGGACATTTCATGCCCGCGCAAAACCTCTTTGCAAAGGGCCTGTCCTTTCATGCCGGCGCTCCTGCGGGCGGTCTCAAAATCCTGAATGGATCCGTCTGAGATCCAGTGCGTGACCAATGACGTTAGAACTGCGGGTGTATTCCACGTGGTTGCCCGAATAGCCATCCTAATCGCGCTGGCAAGATCCGGTGGCGCCACGATGTATCCGACCCGCAATCCGGTTGCCAAAATCTTGGAAATCCCGCCGACATAGACCGTCCGTTCCGGCGCCAGTTCAAGGAAACTAGGGGGCGGGTCCGTCTCCAGGAAATCATATGCGCCATCCTCAATAATCAATAGACCGTGGCGGCGCGCAATCCCGACGATGGCGTGGCGGATGTCTTCGCCCATGACAGACCCCAACGGATTGTGCGCGGTTGGGATGAGATAGATCGCCTGAAGCCGTCCTTGCGCACAGATCCGCGCCAAGGCTTCAGGATCCATGCATTCGTCTCCGCTCGGTACGCTCCGCAGCATCAGATCGCGCAGTCCCACTGCCGCCAAGAACCCGGGATAAGTCAATTTGTAGAGCTAGACATAATGCACGCCGCTCTACATCGATGAGCGTCGTCAGCCCGACATGCGCCTCGTGTGGCGTATATATAGCGGCTTGAGATTATCGGCGCACGGGCTTGGAATCACCGCCGTTTCGGGCTCGGATTGTTTGTGATTGTGGTCGCGCCTTGGCTCGGAATAGATGCGAATGGGCTCGGACATTACCATTTGGGTCGAGCCCGGTCGCATGGGTGATCGCGCGGCTGGAAGTGGCACCACGATCAAGACCGCACCCTTTGATCCCGTCCGGCAACGTGTGCATTGCATCGGCTGTCCTCGTGTGTATATAGTTGTGCATGTTGCGCAACAGCCGAGACATCGTCAAGCGTCTCAAGGCCGAGGAGTTCGAATTGGTGAGCGTAAAGGGGCCGCACCAAAAGTTCAGAAAGGGCACGATCACCGTGGTTGTTGCGCATCCGAAGAAGGACCTGCCCGTTGGTACCGCCCGGAGCATCGCCAGGCGGGCGGGCTGGGATTGAGGAGGCAGCCATGCACTATGTCGCGGTCATCGATAAGGACCCTGGAAGCGCCTACGGGGTCCGGTTTCCGGAGGTGCCGGGATGCCACTCGGCCGCCGACAGCTTCGATGACATCGTTCCCAACGCTATCGAGGCGTTGAGCCTGTTCTTCGAAGACTGTGAGCCTGCGCCGCCGCACGGAATCGAAGCGGTGCGGGAGCAAGCCGCCGGGAGTATCGCGGAGGGCGCGGTGCTTATGATGATTCCCTATGTGCATGACCGGAAGCGGGTCGTGCGGGTGAACCTGAGCCTGGAAAAGGGGTTCGTCGATACGCTCGACGAGGCGGCGCGCATGCGTGGCATGACGCGCTCCGCGTTTGTTCAGAAGGCAGCTACGCGAGAGATACTCGACCCTGCCTGAAACGGGCAAAGTTGTCGGCTGGCGCCCCTCAGTGAAGTGATGCCGCTGCGGTCCGCGGCCATGCTGTGGCCGAGGATGGTGCGACAGGCCCCGCGGTCGAGATGGAGGCGACCGCTCAAGCAGTCGCGGTGGGTGTCCGTGCGATGCGGACCCAGACCGGCCTGTATCGCGCATCGGTTACTCGCGGTTCACTCCTGTGGTGAGCTGGTGATACGATTTCCAGTTCGCAGTCAATGGGTTGAGGCGGTTCAGAACGAAATCTCAATCAAATGCCGGTCTCGGTGGTCGCGGGCCCCGAAACCAACCATAACCCCAGCCCGCCCCGAGGCGGGACACCCGGCCTCCGGACCCGCTATGTCCCGCGGGTGCCGGAGACCGTCTTGTTGGTTGCACGCGTATGCAAAATTGTCTTGCGGGAAATCCGCAGACCCGGCTATTGTCATGAAGCGGAAACATTCGCCCGAATCCGCCCGGGAGACCAACATGGCCGAAATCCAGCTTCGTAACGTCGGCAAACGATGGGGATCCTTCGTAGGGGTCGACAATTTCGACCTGACGATCGCCGATCGGGAGTTCCTTGTCCTGTTGGGACCGTCTGGCTGCGGGAAAACGACCACGATGCGCATGATCGCCGGGCTGGAGGACGTGACCGAGGGGCAGATCCTTATCGACGGGAAGATCGTGAACGACCTGGAACCCAAGGACCGCGACGTGGCGATGGTGTTCCAGAGCTATGCGCTCTACCCGAACATGAACGTTTACGAAAACATCCGGTTTCCCCTGAAGGTTCGCGGCGTCGAACCGTCAAGGCACGAGGAGCGGGTCCTGCGCGCGGCGGACATGGTGGAACTTCGCGAATTCATGCACCGCAAGCCCGCCGAGCTTTCGGGCGGGCAGCGCCAGAGGGTCGCACTCGCGCGTGCGATCGTCCGCGAACCGAACGTATTCCTCATGGACGAGCCCCTGTCAAACCTTGACGCCAAACTGCGGGTCTCGACCCGCGCCCAGATCAAGAACCTCAGCCATGAGCTTCAGGTAACCACGATTTACGTGACGCACGACCAGATCGAGGCGATGACGCTGGCTGACCGCGTGGTCGTCATGAAGCGGGGCGTCGTGCAGCAGGTCGGTACGCCAACGGAGATATACGACAGTCCCGAAAACACCTTTGTCGCCGGGTTCATCGGATCACCGGCGATGAACCTGTTGCGGGGATCGCTGTTGGGCGGCGTATTCGAGGCCGATGGCGTGCGTATCGAAGGGCTGAAGGGACCGGACGGGCGGGTAACGCTAGGATGCCGCGCCGAGGACGCGCACGTGACCGACGTCGACGGGCAGATCAAGGCACCGGTCTATACGATGGAGATGCTCGGCGACGCGACGATGGTTACGGTCCGCGCGGGAGGCGCGCTTGTCAGCGTCAAGGCGCAAAAGGACTACAGGGCGGAAATCGGCGATCAGGTGGAGATTGCGGTCCCCTCCAGAAACTGCCATCTCTTCGATGAGCGGTTCGGGACGCGGATCGGTGCGTGAGCCATGAACGGACTTCCTGAAGCCAGATCCATGGTTTCCGTCACGGGCCGTTGGTGGCGGACGGACGCTATCGGAAGGACCGGATTGACCGCGGAAAGGGTCATGCCGTTCCCGGCGCCGGAACGCGGGAAGGCGATTGTACGCCGCCTGTGCCGCGCGACTGGTGGCCACGCCTTTCACGGCCGGCGGCGGGTGACCGCGTTCGGGAGTGGACCTCCGGCCGGCGGGGTCGTTCCCGCCCTGTCGGCGGGAAGCCTCGGAGTCGGCGCATGACGGGACGGCATCCCGAACAGGCGGTCCTTACCCGGGACACGGACATGGAAAGGACGGAGGAAACCCGGGCGGTCATCGAGGCGATGGTCGAGGGTCTCAACGATCATCGTATCGACGATATCGGCGAATTCTTCGCCGAGGGATTCCGTTGGATCGGCAATCGCGGCTGCGGGACCAAATCCGGTCTCCGGGAGTTTCAGGACAATTGGCAGAGGCCTTTCCAGGCGGCGTTTTCCGACAAGGTCTGCATCGACGAGGCGCGGCTGTTCATGGGTGAATGGGCGGCCGCGTTCGGTCGCCAGGAAGCCACGCACAGCGGCGAGTTTCTGGGAATACCGCCCAGCGGCAGGCGCGTCGAGATCCGCTACATGGATTTCTGGAAAGTGGTTGACGGCAAGATCGTCGATAACTGGGTCAGCGTCGATTTCGCCCATGTCGCGGCGCAGCTCGGCGTCGACCTGTTCCGGGGACACGGATGGGAGGCGTTCGATCGGGGTGAGCGGGAACCGCCCCGACCCGAACATATATGAGCTCAGAGGTCACGGAGCATGGCAATTGAATACCTCAAGCGCGGAAAGTCCGAAGCCGACAGACAGCGGGACGACGCGCGGATTCGCCCGGTCGTCGAAGAAACGCTGAAGAATGTCGAGACACGTGGCGACACCGCGGTGCGTGAACTATCGGAGCGGTTCGACGGTTACTCCCCGGAGCGCTTCCGGCTGAGTCGCGAAAGGATCGAGGCCCTTGTCGCGGAACTGAGTCCCCGCGAACTGGCGGACATAGAATTCGCCCAGCGGCAGGTGCGTCGTTTCGCCGAAGCCCAGCGCGCCTCGATGACCGACATCGAGGTGGAGACGCTTCCCGGCGTGATGCTCGGCCACAGGAATATCCCCGTCCGGTCAGTGGGCTGCTACGTGCCGGGAGGCAAGTTCCCGATGGTCGCCTCGGCGCATATGTCGGTCGTCACCGCTTCCGTTGCGGGGGTTCCCCGCATCATCGCATGCACGCCACCATTCCTGGGTCGCCCCAATGCCGCCGTGGTCGCCGCGATGCATTTAGGCGGGGCGCATGAGATTTATGTTCTTGGTGGAATTCAGGCAATAGGGGCAATGGCGCTCGGAACCGAGACGATAGCTCCCGTCCATATGCTCGTAGGGCCGGGAAACGCATTCGTCGCCGAGGCGAAGCGACAGCTGTTCGGACGTGTCGGTATCGATCTGCTCGCCGGACCGACGGAAACCATGGTGATCGCCGACGAGACGGTGGATCCGGAGATCTGCGCGACCGATCTTCTTGGCCAGGCCGAGCACGGCTACGACTCGCCGGCCGTCCTCGTGACCAATTCACGTGGACTGGCGGAGGGAACGATGGCCGAGATACCGCGGCTTCTCGAGATCCTTCCCACCGCCGAAACCGCCGGCACGAGTTGGCGGGACTATGGCGAGGTGATCCTGTGCGACACCTATGAAGAGATGCTTCGGGTCGCCGACGATATCGCGTCCGAGCATGTCCAGG
>JAPOUP010000151.1 GCA_026708635.1 Rhodobacter sp. | reverse complement strand
CCGCGCCGGCTGGTGGATGCGCGCCCCCATCGCCCCTCCCGGTATGGACACCTCCTGACAACAGGGACAGTATCGCAGACAGACAACCGTATGCGCAAGACCTAGAATATTGGATCGCGGGTTGCTGGCATAGCAATATGCCGTCGGCGTTTTCTTCATCCTTGCCCTGATAGCCCATACATAGGATGTCTCATGATCCCAAGCCTTGAGGGAAGGGGTTCATTAACAAACCGATCCGAAGAAAGCGCCAGAATGTCACTCTCAGCCGAGCAACAGCATGATCCAGACCTTCAGCCAAGCGGGAAGCTAGAGGGTGGCATCAGATTCGTAATGCATACCGAATTCCAGCCGGCAGGCGATCAGCCCGCCGCCATTGCCGAACTCAGCCGGGGCATCCACGATGGAGAGCGGAACCAGGTCCTTCTCGGCGCCACCGGAACCGGCAAGACTTACACCATGGCCAAAGTTATCGAGGAGACCCAGCGTCCGGCGATAGTTCTGGCACCCAACAAGACACTCGCGGCCCAGCTATATGGCGAGTTCAAGGGGTTTTTTCCGGAGAACGCGGTCGAGTATTTCGTGAGTTACTACGACTACTATCAGCCGGAAGCCTATGTGCCGCGCTCGGACACTTACATCGAGAAGGAGTCCCAGATAAACGAGCAGATCGACCGGATGCGCCACTCCGCGACACGAGCGCTTCTGGAACGCGACGATGTCATCATCGTGGCATCGGTCAGCTGCATTTACGGAATCGGTTCGGTCGAAACCTACGGCGCCATGACTCAGGACCTCGTTGCGGGCAAGCCCTACGACCAACGTCGTATAATCGCGGATCTTGTCGCCCAACAGTACCGCCGCAATGACCAGGCGTTCCAACGAGGGTGCTTCCGCGTGCGTGGAGACATCCTAGAGATATTCCCCGCCCATTTGGAGGACCGCGCATGGCGAATGTCGTTCTTCGGGGAGGAACTGGAATCCATCGCCGAATTCGATCCACTTACCGGCCAGAAAACCGGCCGGTTCGACCGCATCCGAGTCTATGCGAACAGTCACTACGTGACACCGCGGCCTACACTCCAGCAGGCTATCGTCAATATCAAGAAAGAACTCCGCCAGCGCCTGGACCAGCTAGTATCCGAAAAGAGACTCTTGGAGGCCCAAAGGCTTGAGCAACGTACAAACTTCGATCTTGAAATGCTTGAAGCCACCGGATCCTGCAATGGAATCGAGAATTACTCCCGCTATCTCACCGGTCGCCGCTCGGGTGAGCCGCCTCCCACCCTGTTTGAATTCATTCCCGACCATGCTATTGTTTTCGCGGATGAATCTCATGTGTCCGTTCCCCAGATCGGAGGCATGTATCGGGGCGATTACCGTCGCAAGTTCACGCTCGCGGAGCACGGGTTCCGTCTACCGTCCTGCATGGATAACCGTCCACTCAAATCGGAGGAGTGGAATGCCATGCGACCCCAGTCGATTTTCGTCTCCGCTACCCCGGCCGCCTGGGAACTCGATCAGACGGACGGCGTGTTCACCGAACAGTTGATACGCCCCACGGGCCTGGTGGATCCCGAAATCGACGTCCGCCCCGTTGAGACACAGGTCGATGATCTTCTGGACGAGGTTCGCAGAGTCGCCCAACGGGGTGACCGAACCCTAGTCACCACTCTCACCAAGCGCATGGCGGAGGATCTCACCGAATATCTGCACGAGCAGGGAATCCGTGTCCGCTACCTGCACTCAGATATCGACACGATCGAGCGAATTGAGATCCTGCGTGACCTTAGGCTTGGCGCGTTCGACGTACTTGTGGGAATCAATCTGCTGCGTGAGGGACTCGACATTCCCGAATGCGGTCTTGTCGCGATCCTTGACGCGGACAAGGAAGGGTTTTTGCGATCAGAGACCTCACTCATCCAGACGATCGGCCGTGCGGCACGAAACGCGGAAGGTCGTGTCATAATGTATGCGGACCGTGTCACTGGCTCCATGGACCGGGCCCTCAAGGAAACCGAACGCCGGCGCGCCAAGCAGATCGCCTACAACGAAGCCAACGGCATTACGCCCGAAACGGTCAAGAAGAATGTCGAGGACATTCTAGCCGGCCTATACAAAGGTGACACCGACATGGCCCGCGTGACCGCGACGGTTGAAATGCCAGCGATCGGAGACAACCTTCAGTCACATCTGGATGCACTGCGCGTCGAAATGACCAAGGCGGCGGAGAACCTTGAATTCGAGGAAGCCGCCCGTCTACGCGATGAAATCAAGCGTCTCGAGGCGGTTGATCTCGCGTTACATGACGACCCGATGGCCCGCCAGAGCGCTATCGAAGCGGCGAGCGTGAACGCGGCCGGACGTTCGACTTATGGACGGGCAGGGCAGCGGGGGCGAAAGGCGCGACGGAAAAAACGCTGAGCGGGGGAACCGCGGCTGCGAATTGAGATCGCGCCCCCGCGTAATCGTCTATCATCACGGCATGGACGACGAGCCGGAACGGTCAGGCGTTAGCCCGGGCATCCTACGTCCCGAGTGCCTCAGACCATGCCGTCGCCTCCATGATCCGTTCCGGCGGTTACCGGCCGAGGCGGCTGTCGGGCGGAACCCACACCCGTCAGGAAAACACGCCTTTCCACGGCGCACTGGGATATCCGGGTCAGGTGCCTAACCCGTTGAGCGGAGGTGGTAGCGTGAATGTTTCTAGCCCCAATCTCGTCAGGGCGTGCCAGTACGCCGTGGCGTTGGCGGTTAGCACCGGGCAGTTTAGCGACTGAGAGAGGCGCGGACCAGCCTCTAGGACCGATAGATTGGTGCCGACGATAAGGAGTGCATCGACCGGCACGGCGGTAAGGGCCTCAGCGGCGCTCTCGACCTCGTCCGTCTGTATCTTAGCGATAGCGGTGGGGCTCTTGGCCTTGAGCGAACGAATAGTCGGAACGTTGCGACCGGTTTCTTCGAAATACTTTTTGATCTCTGCGTCCATTATCGGAAAGTAAGGAGACAGCACCGCTATGCGCTTGGCACCCAGCGCGGTGAGGGCAGCGTCGAAGGCGAATGCGCCTAGGGTTACGCCCAAACCAGTTTGCTTTTCTAAAGATTGCCGCCGGACCTTCGCCGCCTGCACTCCACCCCAGAAGGACAGAGCCGAGACACCGATTAGCAGGTGGTCCGGTTTTGCTGTCATTACATCCTCAACGGCGCGCCCATTGGCATCGTCCAATGCCGCGACGAGCGCACGAAAGTCCTCGTCGGAGGTGAGCGCCATGTCGGGTACTCGGATCCGCGCCATATGATTGGTGACCCCGGGCGGCCTGAGATCATCAAGATCGGGCTGCAAGATCGTGTTGGTCGAGGGTGCCGTTACAGCGATCTTGGCCCGGTAACCCCGTGCATCGCGGCCATAGATCATCCGCGCATCGTTGCCGGTAGCCAGATGGCAATTTCCGGGAAAACTATGAGCAGAAAAACCAGGAAAATCATAATCAGGCAAAACGGCAACGCTGCGTGCGCAACCTTGGCTATACCATAGCCAGTGAGACCTTTAATCACGAAGAGATTGAAGCCAATGGGCGGAGTGATCTGGGCCATTTCTATCGTTAAAATCAGAAAAATGCCGAACCAAACTGAATCGAAGCCCTCGGCCACCACCAGCGGCAAAGTCACGGGCAGGGTCATGACGATTGTGGAAAGTCCATCCAAGAAACAGCCAAGCAGCAAATAGAAGGTCATGAGGATCAAAATCAGGATGAGCGGTGTCAACCCTAGGCCTTCGATGTAGACGGCCACATCCGTGGGGATCGCCAGCCGCGCCATGGCTTTGGACAGGAAAAGCGCCCCCGTGATGATGAGACCGATCATAGAGCAGGTTTTGACCGCGCCTAGGAGAGCCTTTTTTGCCATTGCAAAGGTGAGCTGGCCCTCAAAAGCCGCTAGGATCGAAGCCCCAAGCACGCCGATCGCCGCGGCTTCGGTAACCGAAGCGAAACCCAGATACATCGACCCGACGACAAACCCGATCAAGAGCACGGTAGGCAGCAGGAGACCAAGAGCGTGGAGTTTCTGGCCCAGCGTCGTCGACGGTTCGGGCTCTTGAGTTGCCGACGGCCCCAGAAGTGAGCGAAGCCCGATATACACCATGAAAAGAAACGCCAAGAGAAGTCCGGGGATGATACCAGCCACAAAGAGATCGAGAATCGAGACCTGAGCCAGCACACCGTAGACGATGAGTGGAATCGATGGGGGGATTAGAAACCCTATGGTGCCCGATCCTGCGAGGCTACCGAGAGTGAGGCGTTCGGAATAGTTGCGCGACCGAAGCTCTTTAAGCGTGATTCGCCCCACTGTGGCTGTGGTGGCGGCTGATGAGCCCGAGACGGCGGCAAAGAGGGTGCAGCCCAACACGTTCACGTGCAAAAGCCGCCCCGGCAGACGCCGTACGAAAGGCGCGAGCCCGTTAAAGAGGTTCTCGCTCAAACGCGTGTGATAGAGGATTTCTCCCATAAGGATGAAGAGCGGGAGCGTAACAAGCTCCAGTGCCGTGCCGGACGACCAGATATCACCGGCCAGAAACCGGTCTACGCGCATATTGCGGAAGACCTCGAGCGAGATTACTCCCGCGGACATCAGCGCGAATCCCACCCAAAGGCCACCCGCCAAGAAGATCGCGAGCAGAAGCGAAATGAGTCCGAGGGGTGCGCTCACGGCGATCCTTACTAAGAGTTGAGAGCTGGAGTATCGGTGTCTTCCACGTCCATGCCCTGAAACCGCCGGATCACCCTGGTCACTAGCCCCACCGTCAAGAGCCACCAGCCCGCCGCGAGAACAGTCTGCGGGATCCAGATCGGCGTGGCAGTGGGATAGGTGGAAAAAGAACCGCGCTCAAAACTGCGCACCGCGTTTTCGGAAACGGCCCAGCAAACATAGAGCGTCACGCCTAGGGCGAAAACTGACATCACGAGATCGAGAAACCGCTCCGCCCCCTCTGGAAGGGCGTCGATGATGACGGACACGCGGATGTGCCCGCCGCGCGACAGCGTCCAGCCCGCTCCGGCGAATAGCGTCGGTGCTAGAAGGTAGCCGGAATACTCCACCGCCCAAGGCTGGGAGTACCTGAAAAAGGAGGTGGCGATGACCTCGATAATGAGCATCACCGCCAAAGCGAGGCAACATAGCGCCGCAAATCCGGCACCCGCAATGCAGAGACCGTCCAAGAATTTGAGCAGCCTGGACATCGTGTTTACGGTATCCTCTGCGTCCCGAGCGCCGACTGATTGAGCTTAGCTGCCACTCGCCAGGAATGCTTCTATTATTTCCCCTGAGCCGGGAACGCGGGCGGCAAAGTCGTCGGCCATTGTCGCGGTCGCCTCACGCATGGCAGCGGCCAATTCTGCCGTGGGTGCCTGAACCGTCATCCCTCTATCCATGAGCTGCTGCATACGCTTGGCGTGTTCCCCTTCGGAAATCTCCCAGAAACCCGGCTCCATTTCAGCGGCGATGGCTTCGATCTTGGCCTGGATTTCGGAGTTCAACGCATTCCATTCGTCGAGGTTGACGGCTAGGGCATTCGACGCCCACAGGTGATTGGTCGTATAGGTGTGATTGAGGAACTCCCAGTAGCTTTGGGCCACAGCCGTCGTACCCGAAGTCATGACCGCATCGAGGCGACCGGTTGCGAGAGCGGGCACAACGTCGGCCGAGTTCATCTGGTTCGGAACGGCGCCGAGGTTGGAGATCATGGTCGTGGTGTTCGCGTCATAGGTACGAAACTGCATCCCTTCGAAATCCGCGAGCCCTTCCAATGGCTCGGATGTGAAGAAGTTCTGGCTGGGCCACGGCACAATGTATAAGACCTTTTGGTTGCGCTCGCCGATGGCCTCTTGCCAAGCCGGGCGGACGAGTTCGTGCATGCGGCGCAAATCAGCGTAGTCTTGGATCAGGAACGGGATCGACTCGATGCCGAGGATCGGCACGTCACCCACGTTCTGAAAAAGCGCGTATTCGGCTACCGGTACGGCACCGTCCTCTACAGCGCGTAACGATTCATTCGCGCGAATGCCGAGCGAGCCGCCTGGATGGATAGTCATGACCACCTTACCGTTCGTCTCCTCCGCCACGCGCTCGGCAAATGCCATGGCGTTTTGCGTATGAAATTCAGACGCGCCCCAAGGGATCGATACGTCCCATTGAATGTCGGTGGCAGCGGCGGGCAATGCGAGCACTGCGGAGAATGCTGCGGCAATGGAAAATTTGGCAGTCATAAACTTCGTCCTTTCGTATCTGTGGCGGGCGGTTTCGAAAATTTCCTCGAAGTGGAGCGCTAACGCGTACGAGGTATGCAATTTGTCAATGGCGGCTAGAGCCGGAACGCCCTCCTTGCTTTCATTTGCAATATTTGTCTTAAGGTGACACGACAGGTTGTCAAGATTTGTCCGGACAAAATGAGGCTCAGGCATTGTCCTCTGCTCGCCAAATATCATCTGCGGGGTAGTCAGCGGCGACCCAGGTATCCCCGCCCGTCGTCTGCCAAACCACTGAGGCAGCGTCGGCTAGGCGGCCTAATCGAGCCAGATCTTCCTCACAATAAGTCCATCGTGCCTGGGCGGCCACCACAATTTGGGCGACGAGACCAGAGGGCGAGAGGATTGGGAAATAGATCGAAGAGCCCATTCTTGATGTGTTTAGAAATTGCCGAAACGTCCCGTGCTCATCGGTATTGGCTAGATGGATCGGCTTGGATGTCCGGACAACCTCGCCGGGGTGGTTCCACTCAATGGGGATTGCCAGACGGCGCTGTTCAGGCGGGAAGCCATGATTGGCGACCAGCATGTTGTAGCGGCGGTCGGGCGTCACAACGAAGACGCCAGAGACACGGTAATCCCGCTCACCTGGCAGTAACGCGCCTGGCCGCTTTGCGGCGGCATGATCGCCCAAAGTCGCATGGGCGAATCGGGTAAGGTGGGTCAAGGCCACCTCGGTTTGGCTTTCGCGGGATGCGGCCGCGATTGCAACTTCGGCCGCTTTCTCAAAATCTTCGAGGGAAAGTGTGGGGATCACGGCGGGGCTAACCTCGCGAATAGAGGACGCATGATAAGGGGCGAAACGAAAATCGGGAATTGCGCCGTGATGACAATAAGTGAAATGCGGGGATCGACCGTGCCTAGGACCGCCGCGACCATCACGGCCATGTTCTTGACCGAAGCACAGAGACCGGCGGCCATGGCGGCTTCGCGTCCTGCGCGCCAAAAGAGCGCGATGGCAAGCCCCATAGAGATCCATGACAAAAGGGCAGTTGCCGCCAGGATTCCCAGCCACTGGAGCGGGTTAGACCGCAAGGTTAGGCCGATGTCGTACATGACGCCGATACCCATGGCTGCAACGAGGAGCACGGTGGTTATGTCGAACCCTTCGGCCCAGCCCGCTACGCGATCCTCGCCGAGCAAGCGCCGCACCAGAAGCGCGAAGGCGAGAGCGCCGAGAATGATCGCCACAAGACGCGTCACGAGCGGCAAGAGCGCGACCCCGCTGCCAAGCCCAGGGAGGCTCGTCGTGACCAACCAGACCGTAAATGGGGCAATGATCGTCGCTGGAAGAGAGATCGCCGTGACCCTAGCGGGATCGGTTCGCACCAAGACCGCGAAGGCCGCGGCAGAAGAAAGGGGTGGTGCTGCAGCTGCATAGGTGAGCCCCGTTGCCAGCCAGAAAGGTGCCGCAAGGGCAAAGCAGGTGAGCGCCGTTGCCGCTGGAAGCACCAACAGGATGACGCCGCAGGCAAAGGCCAAAAAGACCGGGCGGCGGAATGCACCCAGAAGACCTGCCAGGTCGACCCGGAGCATCGAGATCACCACCATAACCACTGAGACAGGCACCACAAACGGGCGAAAGGCCTCCGCAAGGGGAGGCGCAAGACCACCAATAACCACGCTCGCCAACATCAAAAGCGGCGCATTATCCGTAATGATCCGGGTCAGTTCGCTTTGACTGGCAGTGGGGCGAATGGCGGGAGCGTTGGGTCAAGCTTTCCCGGCTCTTCGGCATATTTGATCGGCAGCCCGATGTGTTTGTGACCTTCGGCGTCGGTGACTAGCATTTCCCGCGCTGCGGTCTGTGGGTGGTGAAAGGCTTCGTGGAGATCCAACACGGGCGCGGCGCACACATCGAGGGTCGCAAACCACGCGTTCCATTCGTCCCTTGTTCGAGTTAAGAACGTGGCTTCGAGAAACGTTTTTACCGGCCCTTGCGACGGTCCCGGCGGGCCGACGGCGATTTCAATTAGATCAGGACGTTCAAGCGCGTTAAGGAGATTAGTGACGAATTTCTGCTCTACCCCGCCAAGCGCGATATGGCGACCGTCAGAACAGGCATAGGGGCGAAAGAATGCATAGCCCCCGAAGCTTCGCTCGTTTTGCGGCACCGGCGCACGGTCTTCGGCGAATACCGGCCCCGTGACGTTGGGCAACCAGGACAGCAACGCATCCATCATCGAAATATCGATCGCGTCGCCGCGTCCGGTAGTCTCGCGCCGCAAAAGTGCCATGAGTATCGCTGAGAGCGCTACCATAGACCCGCAGGCATCTGCTGCGGGAAGCATCGTGTTCGTGGGTTCGCCATCGCTACCGAGATTGAGTGAAAGCGTGCCGGCAAGGCCCTGAATGGCGAGGTCATGGGCGGGCCGTTGCGCCTCCGGCCCGGTTTGCCCAAAGGCGGCAATGGAGCAATAGACGAGGCGTGGATTTCGGGCGCGGAGTAGTTCGGGCCCGAGACCAAGCCGGGCCATAACGCCGGGGCGGAACGCCTCTAGGAACACGTCAGCCTCGTCAACCAACTCCAATAGCGCCGCGACATGGTCGGGATCTTTGAGGTTAAGCGTCAGCGCACGCTTGCCGCGATGCGTGTTGCGAAACCAGACGCTTGTGCCCTCCTCCGTGCGGTAGCCGACATTGCGAACGGGCTCACCCGATGGCGGCTCTATCTTGAGGACGTCAGCGCCGTGGTCGGCCATGACCTGCGTCAGCCAAGGCCCGGGAAGGAACTGGCTAAGGTCAATCACCTTCAGGCCGTCGAGCTTCATCCGATAGTTCCCTCTGCACGGAGCGCGGCGCGGTCATCAGCGGAGTAGCCCACGCTCTCTAAAAGCTCATCGGTGTCAGCGCCGAGCTTAGGTCCCTTGGCCGGGTCGAGTCGCGCGCCATCCAGCCGGATCGGTGAGCGCAGGAGCCGGAAACCGTCGCGCTCGGGATGCGTGACCGACGCGATTCCATCAATCTCTTCCAGATACGGATTTTCGAGCGCGGCCACCATATCGAGCACCGGTGCGGCAGGCACTTCTCCCGCCAATAGCTCCAGGAGCTCGGCGGTACTGTGCTGCCGCGTGAGCGCATCGAGGATGTCCATGAGAGCATCGCGATTTTTGCGGCGGGCCCCCGGTGTGGCGAACCGGTCATCGGAGATGAGATCTGGCGCACCTAAGATGTGGGTCAGCGCCTCCCAGAACTTTGGCAGCACGCACATGACGAAAATTTGCCCGTCTGCGGTGGGCATGAGTTCACAGGGTACAACAGCGGGATGTCCCGACCGTAACCGCCTACCGACGCTTGTCCCTTCATTTAGGTACCAAGTGGCTGGATAGGTAAGTTGATGGATGGCCACATCGTAGAGCGGTACATCAACATCCTGACCGCGACCCGTGCGCTCCGCGCCCCAGACCGCTGCCGTGAGCGCAAAGGAGGCCGTGACCCCGCTAAGATAATCGACAATCGAGAGGCCCATGCGCGTAGGCGGTCCATCCGGTTCTCCGGTGAGGTGGAGAAAGCCTGCCTCGGCCTGCATCAGGTAATCATAGGCCGGCCAGGCTGCGCGAGGACCGGTGCGGCCGTATCCCGAAAGATGCAAGCAGATAATAGCGGGGTTTACTTTGCCCAACGTCGCGTAGTCGAGCCCAAGCCGCGCGGGCTTATCCCCACGCAGATTGTTCATGACGCCCTGGGCCGTTTCGGCGAGCCGATGCAGGATCTCCTGGCCTTTGGGCTGTTTGAGATCAAGCGTGAGTGATCGCTTTCCTTGGTTGAAGGTCTGAAAAAAATGGCTGTCATAGGGCCCAAGCAAATGGGGCCCGGACCTCCGAGAACTGTCGCCACCACGCGGATTCTCGATTTTGATGATCTCGGCTCCCATCGCCGCGAGATACATCGAACCAAACGGACCCGCGCCATATTGCTCCGCAGAAATAACCCTGAGCCCTGTAAGCGGCAGCGCGGTCATTCGAGTCCCGCGACCCGCGCGGCTTCGAGGGTCGCCCGCATGGAGCGGATAACCGGGCGCTCTATAAGCTTACCGTCGATGACCGCGAGCCCTGTCGGGCTTGCCTCGTAGGCAGCGATGATCTTTTTGGCTTTGGCGATTTCCCCCGACGATGGCGAAAAGATGGCGTTGATTGGGGCGATGTTGCACGGATGGACGGCGCCCTTGCCGGCAAACCCAAGGGCGCGGGCAGCACGGGCTTCTTGCTCTACGGCGTCGATATCTCGGAAATTGAGCGAAGGGACATCAATCACCGGAATTCCCGCCGTACGGGCGGCGTGGACCACTCGGGCACGTGCATAGAGCAGCGGCTCCGGAGCGATTTCAATGCCGAGTTCGGCCGCGAGATCCGCGGCTCCAAAGAGCAAAAGGCGAAGGCGGGGGGTGGCTGCGGCGATCATCGCCGCGTTTTCAAGTCCGGCAGCGCTTTCGATGAGCGCCATGAGTCCTGCGCGAGACCCGGTTTCGGTCAAGACCGCGTCGGCGAGCCGGAGCTCATGAGCATGGTCCACCTTCGGCAGCACCAGAAGTGTGTCTGGTGTAAGGGAGGCCGCCGAGGCGGCGTGGAGATCGGCGAGACCGGCACGGGTCGAGAGCGGATTGAGCCTAACCGCCCGGGTGGACCTTGCCGGCGGTCCGGCGCCCAGCCATTCAAGCGCTAGAGCGCGCGATTTTTCTTTCTCATCGGGCGGCACAGCATCTTCGAGGTCGAGACAAACGATGTCAGCATCGCTATTGGCGAGCTTGGCATGGAGTTCGGTCCGGTTTGCGGGCGCGAACAAAAAGGATCTGGTGGCTGCCATGGCTCAGGCCAGATATTCTGTCACGATGAAGATCGGATTGTCAGCGTAGGCCTGAAATGCCGCGGAAATTTCGGTCATTGGAGGAACGGAGATTTCAGAGAAAAGGGTATCCATGTCGCTTACATCCAACACTTCAACATACTGGTAAGGTGATTTTTCTTCGCTGCCCAGTAGGCCCCTGGCGCGGTGAACGGAGAAGGAGATTACTGACCCGAGGGCTTTCACGGTGGGCGCGTCCGTTCCGCGCGCCCATGCCTCGTAGTCGGCCTCATCCACATCGGGTTTAAGGTTGAAAAGAACGATGATCCGCGGCATCGGCGCTGTTCCTTTATGAATGCTGTCCGGACAAATACCAAGCCCGCCCACTCCGCATTGTCAAGTTTTGCCGAGGGAATGCGTGTTTTCCTTCCTTCTAAGGGCAAAATTCGATATTTTAGGGATCGTTACTGTCGATTATTGGTTGACACCACGCTAGAGAACCCATCTTTATGTCCGGACAAATTGCTGGGGTGGCCAATATCTTCCCGGCTCCAATAAGGGACCGTTACTATTATGGGACAACCAAAATCGATGTTCATCTCCGCGGCGCTGGGTGCGCTCATTGCGGGACAGGCAACGGCACAGGACCTCTTGTTTCTAGCGTCTGACGTGCCTGCGGGGCTTAACTATGATGGCCCGGCGGCCGCGATCCCCACCTCCCAGACCGGTATGGTCAACGTGATGGAACCGCTCGTGAGCTATGCGGCGGCCGGGGTCAACGAGAACGGGGTCATCAAACCCGATTTTTCGACCTTCGAGGGGCGTCTCGCAGAGAGCTGGAACTTTGATGAGAAGACGCTCACCTGGACATTCAATCTTCGACAGGATGTGCGCGGCTGCGGCGGGGCGGAGTTAAGCGCCGACGACGTTCTCTATACCTTTGCGCGGGCAAAATCCGTGTCCGGCGCGGCACCCATCGGTTGGTTCCTTTCCAATGTGGGTTCCATTGACGGCTTCACGCCCGACGTGTTCGGTGATGATGCCGCAAAGGAACTCGGTGACGAAGTGATGAAGATAGACGACTTTACCGTCCAAATCCGTCAGAGCAATCCCAACGCGCTCTTCCTGCCGGTGTTGACGATCTTCGGCCTTCACATTTTTGACAAAGAACTGATGGAGGCCAACGCCACGGAAGGCGATCCCTGGAGCCACGAGTACGCAAATAACACCAATGTCGCGTCATTTGGCCCCTATTGCGTGGAGAGTTGGGCCAAAGACGATGAAATTGTCTTTACCGCCAACGAGGACTACTACCTCGGTGCGCCAGCCATCAGCCGCGTGGTCATGAAGCGGGTCCCGCAGTCATCGAACCGCGTGGTCGTGCTGCGCACCGGTCAGGCGCAGCTCGTCCAGGGCCTTACACCGCGCGAATTTGACTCCCTGCGCGGGCAGGATGGCATTGAGGTTGGTGCGGTCTCGGGCAACGAGAATCTCTTCGTCCACATGAATTTCGACATGCCGCCGTTCGACAACCCGTTAGTGCGGCAGGCCGTGGCCCATGCCATACCCCGCGACCAGATTATCCAGAATGCTTACTTCGGCCAAGCTACCCCATGGAACGGTCACGTGCCATCATCTTACCCGGGCTATGTCGCGCCAGACACGCAGTATTCGTTTGATCTGGAACGCGCGGCAGGGCTGTTGGCCGAGGCTGGCTTCCCCGGAGGTGAGGGGCTTTCGGAATTCACCGAAAACCTTCAGCTTTCCTACGTGTCCGAAAAGGAAACGACGCTCGGCCCCGTGGTGAATGCGCTAGCGACATCCCTCCGCCAGATCGGCATCCCGGTTGAACTCAACCCGATCCCGCAGACCCAGTATGGCGACCGCCAACTCGTGAAACGTGACCTACCTTTCGCGATCAACGATCAGGAAAAGCCCATCGGCGTCGATGCGGGCTACGCCATGCAACTCTTCTTTGTCTCCCCGGAAGCGGGCGGCCTCAACAATATGGTCAACTTCCGGAACGAGGCCTTTGACGCCCAATGGGCCGAGGCGAGGGTGGAGCCGGACATGGCGGCCCGCAACGCAATTCTGGCGCAGATGCAGGAGACGCTAATGTCGGAGGTCGTTTGGGCACCTGTGGTCGAATACGCGACGCAGTGGGCATACGCCGCCAACCTGAAAGGCATGCGGTGGCACCCGGATAACTCCATCAGGTTCTTCGATCTGGGCTTCGAGTAAACTCAATTCTTTGGGGCGTCGCGGGCGCGGCCCCGCGGCCCCCTATCTTGTAAGTATTCCGCCCTGACTCGAAGAGGCCACCATGGTCGCTCGCTACGTGATCAAACGTCTTGGCATTGGAGCCATGCAGCTTCTTTTCTTGGTGATCGCTGTCTTCTTTGTCATCCGTCTCTTGCCAGCCGATCCGGTAAGCCGGTTTGTCGGTCTGAACCCGAGCGAAGAGGCGTACGCCCAGGCCGAGCGCAATCTGGGCTTGGACCGCCCGGTCATGACGCAGCTAGGACACTATTTGGGCGTCCTGCCTGAAGAGGGCGACGGTCTTATGCAAGGGTCGCTCGGCATCTCCTGGGTCACCGGGTCCACAGTGGCCTCCGAGATAATCACAGCGCTTCCGGTAACGATAGAGCTTCTGGTTTTCTCCTTTGCTCTGGCGCTGTTGGTATCGGTGCCGGTGGGTATGCTGGCCGCACTCAAACCCGGAGGTCCGGCGGACAAGGGGGTCTTCGTTTATTCGCTTTTTGCGGGCTCCCAACCGGAATTTTGGTGGGGGCTCCTCTTCGTCTTCGTTTTTTTCTTTCAGCTCGGCTGGGCACCTGCGCCACTTGGCACATTGTCGCCGCTCTCAAGTGAGCCCCCTTCCATGACGGGGTTCCTGACAATTGATTCCCTGATCGCGGGGCGTGTGGATACCTTCTTTGAAGCGCTGCACCACTATATGCTGCCAGTCATAACGATGGCGTTCATCCTGTCAGGGCCGATCATCAAGATGGTTCGGGAGAACATGGTCCGCGCGCTTGGGTCGGAATTTGTACTCTATGCGCGTTGTGCCGGGCTACCCAGAGGCCAGATCGCGCGCTACGCGCTGCGGACGGCGATGGCACCGTCGATCACATTGATCGGCATTCTCTTTGGGTTCATGCTCGGCGGCGCGGTACTGGTCGAAAGCGTGTTTTCGCTCGGCGGGCTCGGACAATACTCAATCCGTTCGGTGCTGGCCTTCGACTATCCCGCGATCCAGGGCGTGATTCTGGTGATCACCGCCATCTCGCTTCTCGTTTATCTTGCGCTTGATCTTATTCATGCGGCGCTGGATCCAAGGGTGGCATTCTAAGTATCCCTCTATCATTGTATTGATGGAAATAAAGACTTCAACCTGATGCGGATGTCCTCGGACCTGAACCGCCTGTTGGGGCACTGCCGGGACAGTCGTTTATCCCGGCATCGGCCGTGTCGGCCAGGATCCGTGCTTCGGCAAGTGTTACGCTCCGCAGCGGCGCAGGCACCGTTCGCAGACGCGGACGCCGGAAGGTATATTGATTGCTGTTGCGGCAGGTACAAGGTATCTCAATGCCTCAGACAAGGGAGCCACCATCAATGGGTGCAACCCAGATTATTAAAGCATGTTCGTGTTGCCTCGTTTTCACTCCCCGTTTGGCTGGCAAAGTGTCGGTTTCCAATCGACTCCGGCGAATGCGATCTAGCCATATGAGCCGATTGTCAAAGCCCGGGCTACACCCACCATCATTTCAGTATTGGTGAGACGCTAGTGACTCAATCAGAGACTGTCGCGCGACCCATTGAGATCAAGATAGCCAAGTCACGGCACCGGATTGACTGGCTCTTTTGGCTTGGCGTCTCGATTGTGGCCATGGCCTGCTCGCTCGCTGTATTTGGGCCAGCCATAGCACCTTATGATCCGACACTCGCGGTTCATCCACCAGCGGTACCTCCGCCGCCTCTGGCTGAGGTGCCGGGGCTCTGGTGGGGGCGGATAACCGGAGTGATTGACACGCCGCCTTACTGGTTCGGCACGGATGCCAATGGCTTTGACGTCTTCAGCAGGGTTATATCAGCCCCGCGCATTGACCTCACCATCGCGCTCACAGCGAATGCTCTATCACTGATCCTGGGCGTTTTTGTGGGGCTTGTGGCGGGATATTATCGGAATTTCCTGACCGAAGGAGTGATGCGTGTCTCCGACGTGCTGCAGTCCTTTCCGGTATTTGTCTCCGCGATGATACTCGTTGCCTTGGCCGGTCGGTCCACCGGAAACATCGTGATTGCCTTGGCACTGCTATATACGCCGATCTACATCCGCCTGACACGTTCCGAAGTGCTAACCCAGCGGGTTCGTGGCTATGTCGAGGCGGCACGGGCCATGGGCAACCGGGAAATAGTTATCGCACTCCGCCACGTATTGCCAAATTCGCTGGCCCCAGCGCTCATTCAGGCCAGCGTGACGATCGGCTTCGCGATCCTACTCACTGCGGGTCTCTCCTTCGTCGGAGCTGGAGTGAGACCCCCGACGCCAGAGTGGGGCCTGATGATCTCAACGGGAGCCAATCAAATCATTCTGGGAGAATGGTGGCCGTCGGTCTTCCCCGGTATCGCCATCTCGATCACGGTCTTTGGCTTCGCGGTACTTGGTAACGCCTTGGAGCGGCGGTATGATTGATGAGACTGTCGGCGCTCCGGTGATAATGGCCGCCCGTGACCTGCGGGTCTCCTACCCCGTCGCCGACGGGAAGGTAAGTGTGCTCGACGGCTTTTCCATCTACATCCGTGAGCGCGAAGTCGTCGGCCTCATCGGTGATGCGGGCTCCGGCAAATCCACGGCCGCTCTCGCTTTGATGGGTGTCGTCCGCCCGCCAGGACAGATAGAGGCTGGCTCGGTCAAACTCGGAGACGAAGAACTCTTGGCTGCCGACGAAGACCGGCTTCGCGAGATCCGCGGCAAAGACATCGGGCTCATCGTGCAAAACCCGTGCGCGGCCCTCAATCCCATGCTCAAGGTTGGGCGCCAGATCGGCAACGTTTTTCGCGCACATTCCGACGCCAGCAAGGCCGATGCCAATGAGCGCGCAGTGGAAATGCTGCGCATGGTCGGCATCAACGATCCGGAACAACGGGTGTCGGCGTTTGCCCATGAGCTTTCGGGCGGGATGGCGCAGCGGGCGCTCATTTCAATGGCTCTGTCCTCTGAACCGCGCCTTCTCATCGCCGATGAACCCACGAGTGGGCTCGACGTAACGATCCAAGCCCAGTTTCTCGATCAGATGTGGGAGACGGTGCGGTGCACGGGCTCGGCCATCCTGCTGATCTCCCAGGACTTGGGGGTCATCGCCAATTACTGTGACCGCGTGGCAGTGCTTCACCGGGGTCGCATAGTCGAAGAAAAGCCTGTTTACGAGTTCTTTGCCCACCCGGAGCATCCTTATTCGCGCGATGTGCTCGGGCTGCAGAAGGCGGCGACAGCAGGTCGACCCCATGGTTATGATCTCAGCGCAGAGCGGCCCAGGATTGAGGTGAAAGGCCTGCGTAAAGTGTTTTCCATGCGCGGAACAAACGTCGTCGTGGAGGCGATCAAGGGCGCAGACTTTGTAATCCGATCGCGCGAAACGCTCGGTCTGGTAGGTGAAAGCGGTTCCGGCAAGACGACGGTAGGGCGCTGTCTCCTGCGGCTCGAAGAACCCACAGCCGGCGAGGTTTACTTCGGCGGAGAGGCTATCACAGGGTGCCCGGCAGCAAGCCTGCGCGGGCTGCGTTCAAAGATGCAAATCGTCTTTCAGGATCCATTCGACGCACTCAACCCGCGCTGGACCATTCGGCGTATCCTGCGGGAGCCGCTGGATCTTCATAGTGATCTTTCGGCAAAAGCCAAAGACGTGCGCATCAGTGAATTGCTCGATCTCGTGGGGCTCAAGACTGACAGGATCGACCAAAAGCCGCGGAGCCTCGGTGCGGCGGCGCTCCAGCGGCTAAACATAGCCCGGGCTATCGCCACCGAACCCAAGTTCATTGTGCTTGATGAGCCCACGAGCGCGCTGGCACCGCACGCGATAACCGGGATCATCGCGCTTCTGCACCGGCTCCAGGCTGAGTTCGGCCTATCATATCTATTTATTTCCCATGACCTCACGACGGCGCGGTCTTTATGCCATCGGGTGGCGGTCATGTATCTCGGCGAGATCGTGGAGATGGGGGACGCCGAACAGATATTCGAGAACCCCCAACACGATTACTCGAAAATGCTCCTTAGCGCGTACCTTTATCCGGATCCCACCAAGCGGCGGGAGCGCGCAAAGATCGAGAGGACGGCATGATTCACCAAGGCAAATGCGCCCTCGTGACCGGTGCGGCGAGTGGGATCGGAGAGGGTATAGCCCGACGCCTGGCGCGGGACGGTGCCCACGTTGTCGTCGCTGACCTCGACCACGCTGGCGCATCTCGCGTTGCAGACGAGATTGGCGGCACCGCAGTGACTATCGACGTCACAGACGAAGCTGGCATCAAGGTTGCCTTCGACACCGCCGAAGCAGCGAGCGGAGTGCCGGAGATCGTGGTCAACAATGCGGGCATCATTCACGTAGAGACCGTGGCCGAGACCTCATGGGAAGCTTGGCGCCGTGTCATGGATGTCAATATGGGCGGTGTCTTTCTCGGCAGTCGAGAAGCGGCGCGGCGCATGTTGGCGGGGAACAAAGAGGGCGTGATCATCAATGCGGCCTCAGGTGCAGGCCGACGCGGGGTTCAGAACATCTCTTCCTATTGCGCCTCAAAGGCAGCCATCATCATGTTCTCCCAATCGCTCGCCATTGAGCTGGCACCGCGCGGTATTCGCGTGAACACCTATGCGCCGGGGCACATCAAGACACGTTTCTGGAGCGGAATATCAGAAGGATTCGCCCGTGTCACCGGGGCCACGCCCGAAGAGGTCGTTGAGAGCTTTCGCGCATCCGTACCCATGGGCCGCTTTGGCAGCCCCGAAGATGTGGCGGCAACCGTGAGCTGGCTGGCAACGGATGACGCCTCCTATGTCTCGGGCCAGGCGATCGCAATGAACGGAGCGGAGTTTCCTTACTGATGGCGGAGTTTGATTTCATTATCATAGGTGCAGGCTCCGCCGGTTGCGTGCTAGCAAATCGGCTTAGCGAGGACAGTGGGAGCAAGGTTCTGTTGATCGAGGCGGGGGGCAGCGATGCCCATCCCATCCTGCGCCTTCCTCTCGCCGCTGGGTTGGCTTATTTCCACAAGCCCACGAACTGGGGCTATGCTACGACACCCCAATACGGGCTCAACGGGCGTGAGATTGCCTGGCCTAGGGGTAAAGTCCTGGGCGGTTGTTCCTCCATCAACGGCATGATGTATATGCGCGGAAATCGTCGCGATTATGACGATTGGCGCCAGATGGGTTTGGCGGGCTGGGGCTATCGGGACGTTCTCCCCTATTTTAAACGCTCCGAAGATCATGCCGATCGCGATGGCCCCTACCACGGCAAAGCGGGCCCGCTTCGCGTCGTGACCGCCAAAGCCCAAAATCCGCTTTACGACGATTTCCTGAAAGCCGCAAAGGCCGCCGGGCATCCCCGCGTAGATGATCATAACGGCCCCGATCAAGAGGGCCTCGGGCCTTATGACTTTAACATCCGGGATGGGCGGCGAGAAAGCTCGGCGACGGCATTCCTGCGGCCGATAAAAGGCCGTCCCAACCTAACGATCTGGAAAAATACTCGGGTAGAACGACTAATGCTGGAGGGTAAGCACGTCACTGGCGTGACCGCTTGGCGGCCAGCGGGACGGGAAACGGTCGCGGCGCGGCGGGAAGTGGTACTTGCCGCAGGAACGATCAATACCCCCCAGATCCTTGAACTGAGCGGAATCGGTGATCCGGAAACCCTAAAGGCAGCGGGGATCGAGGTAGCGCATGCGCTCCCCGAGGTTGGCGAGAACTTGCAGGAACATTTGGGAGTTTATCTTACGTATCGCTGCAAGGACCCGATCACGCTTTACGGACTAATGCGCCCGGACCGCGCGCTCTGGGCCGGCATTAGGGCCTACGTGATGGGAGAGGGGCCAGCTTCAGCTGTGCCGCTGGAAGTGGGCGGCTTTCTCAGGACGCGGCCCGACGTCGACCGCCCGGACATCCACATCACCTTTGTTCCCGGGTTAAATTTGGAGACGACACAGTCAGGTCAAGGGCAACACGGATATCTGATCAACTTCTATCAGCTCAGACCCGTGAGCCGAGGCTACGTCCACGTTTCTTCCGACCGGCCGTCGCAACCGCCGATGATCGACGCCGGTTATCTCAGCGACCCGAGCGATCTTGAGTGTTTTCGCGGAGGCTATAGGCTAGCGCAGAGGATCGGCACCCAATCACCGCTGGCGGACCGGAATGCCGGGATGATTTCACCGGAAAAGGTTCTGGAGACCGATGCCGAAATCGACGCTTGGTTGCGTTCGGCTGCGAACACCATCTTCCATCCCGTGGGAACAGCCCGAATGGGCGCTGATGAAGGGTCGGTTGTTGACGAGGCCTTGCGCGTTCGGGGACTTGACGGACTGCGGATCGCCGATGCGTCGGTGATGCCGCGCATCATCGGGGGCAATACCTCGGCGCCAACGATGATGATCGCGGAAAAGTCGGCCGACATGATGCTTGGCCGCGCACCGCTTCCCGCGTTCGACCCCGAAGAAGAAAAGGAGGGCGCCAATGCCTGAGCTTTCATGGCCAAGAGGCAAGACACTCGCGTTCTCTATCGTAACCAATGTCGAGGAAGGCTCCGAGATGTCGGTGGCGCGCGGTGATAAGAAGCCAGAACCCGTCGACGAACTCGGCGTGGCCCTCGGTATGCCGATCCGCAACTATGGAAATGAGTCGAATTACTACTACGGCATCACCACCGGGGGCCCGCGCATCCTAAAGCTTTTGCGCGAACGCGGAATGGTTTCGACCTTCACGGCGGCCGCGCAAGCCCTTGAGGCAGCACCCGACCTCACTGCCGAGATCGTGGCCGACGGACATGAAGTCTGCTCGCACGGATGGCGCTGGACGCATACCTTCAATTTAGACGAAGAGGCCGAGCGCATCACGATCCGCCGCGCCGCCGACAGTATCGAAAAGACCTGTGGCGTCCGGCCAAGTGGATGGCTCTCGCGCTATCTGCACACCGATAATACCCGCCGACTTCTGGTCGAAGAGGGCTTTGATTATCACATGGACGACTATTCCCGGGACGTTCCATTTTGGGAGAGACCCGAAGGCGCTGACCGTTCGCTCCTCTGCGTACCCTACGCACTTGACACCAACGACATGAAAATGTGGATCGCCCCCGCGCTCTCACCCGATGACTGGCTAGACTATGCCAAGAAAAGCTTTGACTGGATGCGTGCCGAAGCCGCTGATGAGGGGCCGCGCATGATGTCGGTGGGACTTCACTTGCGTATCGTGGGTCGTCCAGGCCGTATCGGTGCCCTGCGCGATCTCCTCGACTACGTGGCTGGCCACGACGATGTCTGGATCGCGCGCCGCTCAGAGATTGCCGCCCGTTTCGCTGAATGCTGCCCCGAGGGCGGGCCATGACGTCACTCGATCGGATAGCGGCCTATGTGGTGGAGGCCAAGTTGGCGGACATGAACGATGCCGTCCGCGATAAGGCTCGCGTGTTTCTTCTCGACAGCTTGGGCGTGGGTATTGCCGGCTCCTCCGGAGAGGGCGTGGCCGAGCTAACGCAAACTGTAGGTAGCTTTGGCGACGGCGATGAGGCAACCGTTTGGGTAACTGGCGAGCGGCTACCCGCGACCAGCGCGGCGATCGTCAATGCCTATCAACTTCACTGCCTAGAATATGACTGCGTTCATGAAGGCGCTGTGGTGCATCCCATGGCAACTGTGCTCTCGGCGTCGCTCGCGCACGCCGAAAAGCGGAGCGCGGACGGGTGCCCCGTCTCCGGTCCTGATTTTCTCGTCGCTCTTGCGGTGGGTGTTGAAGTAGCGACCTTACTCGGCGTCGCCGCCGAGGGACCAGTGCGTTTTTTTCGGCCGGCTACCGCAGGCGGCTTTGGCGCCGCCGCCGCCCTGGCCAAGTTGGAGGGGCTTGACGAGAAGGCTGTCAAAGATACCCTCGGCATAACCTATGGACAAACCTCGGGCACCTTGCAGCCCCATGCGGAGGGCTCTCCAGTCTTGGGTATGCAAATCGGCTTTAATGCCCGTGGGGCACTTACAGCTGTCGCCTTGGCAAAGGCGGGGTTTCGCGGACCACATGAAATCCTTGACGGGGCCTACGGCTATTTCAGGATGTTCGAAGACAACCGATTTGACCTCGAAGCGATCTGGTCGCGATTGGGGAGGGAGTGGCAAATCGCGCAGCTCGCACACAAGCCGTTTCCGTCCGGGCGCCTTACCCACGGGGTCCTCGATGCGTTGCGCCAGCTCGAGGCGAAAGGGATCGCCCGCGACGACATCGTGGGCATCAATGGGGATGTCCCGCCCCTCGTGTACCGGCTCGTCTCGCGTCCTGATCAGCCTGATCCGGCTTCAAACTATGCCAAGCTCTGTCTTGCCTACGTAGCCGGCGCCTGGATCGCGCGTGGTAACGTGGATGTCCCCGAATTCCGCGCGCCGGTGCTCACCGACCCCACCGTTCATAAAGCGGCCGCGATGGTTTCGCTCAAACAAGACGACAATCCAGACGAGAACGCTCTGGTTCCGCAGAAATTCACGTTCTCGCTCGCGGATGGACGCAAAGAGATTGTTGAACTTAAGCAGGTCTATGGCCATCCAGATGTGCCGCTCAGTCCTGAGGAGAATGAAGCCAAGTTTCGCCGTTGCATCACCTACGGCGCCAAAATGCTCAGGACCAGGCAAGGCGATGATCTCGTGACGGCGGTAGACGGGATTGAGGATTTAGATGACGTTGCCGACTTAGCGCGGCTGACGGTAGCGCCATAGCCAGCGCCTGGAAAGAGCTATGGGTATATGTTCCCGATGAACTAAGTCGTCTGGACAAACCTGAAGCAATGCGCAGTTGAGTCCGCGCCGAATCGAACGAGCAAAGGGGATTGGAGCATGGTAGGCTACGCACACGAAGTGAGTCCCGGTCGATTTCGCGAGCGGTTTGGCCGCTACTTCGAGGATTTCGATATAGGCCATGTCTATGAGCATCGGCCCGGCCGCACCATCACCGAGACGGACAATACGTGGTTCACGCTGCTGACGATGAACACCCACCCGATGCATTTCGACACCGAATATGCCAGCCACTCCGAATTTGGCCGCACGATCGTCTGCTCGCCATTCACCGTGGCGCTAATGGTGGGAATGAGTGTCACCGATCTCAGCCAGAAGGCGATCGCCAATCTAGGCTGGTCGAGCATCAAGATGACGTTCCCGCTTTTTGTGGGTGACACATTGACGGCGGAAAGTGAGGTTCTTAAAATGCGAGAAAGCAAATCGCGGCCCCACGCTGGCATCGTTACGGCGCGCACGCGCGGCTTTAACCAGGACGGCAAAGAAGTCTGTGTATTTGACCGCACCATGCTCATCGCAAAGACCGGATTCGAGAACGAAGAAAAAGCGGGCTACTAGCCCTTGAGAGGAAGCTCTTATGAATCAGCATGGCACTGACGCAAGGAGCGAAGACCGCATGATCCTAGCCTCGCTCGAAAAGTGGCTCCAGCGCGACGTGAAACCCCATGTGCTCAGGCTCGAGCATGCCGACGAGTATCCCAAGGACATGGCCGATCAGATGGCCGAAATGGGGCTATTCGGCGCGACGATTCCAGCGGAATACGGCGGCCTCGGGCTCAACGCGACAACTTATGCAAAAGTCGTTGAGAAGATCGCTGGCACCTGGATGTCGCTATCTGGCATCATCAACTCGCATTTGATCATGGCGGCCTGTGTGATGCGTCAGGGCACGGAGGCCCAAAAAGAATACTGGTTGCCCAAATTTGCTTCTGGCGAATTGCGCGGCGGTTTGGCGCTCACCGAGCCCGATGCCGGCACCGATCTCCAGGCGATCCATACGAAAGCGGAACGTACCGGTGACGACTACATCGTAAATGGGTCCAAAACCTGGATTACCAATGGAATTCAGGGACATTGCTTCGCGCTTCTAGTCAAAACGGACACCCAGACAGAGCCGCGTCATAAGGGCATGTCCATGTTCATCGCCGAAAAAGGCGAGGGCTTAACCGTTTCGCGCAAACTGGAGAAGCTCGGATACAAGGGTATCGACAGCGCCGAGCTCGCTTTCAAGGACTACCGGATTCCTGCCGATCGACTCATAGGCGGAGTGGAAGGCAAAGGCATGCAAGCTGCGCTAGGCGGACTTGAACTCGGTCGAATCAACATCGCGGCCCGGGGCTGCGGCCTCGCCCAAGCGGCACTGGATGACAGCGTAACCTACGCCCAAACACGCAAGACTTTTGGCAAGACCATCGGACAGCATCAGGCGATCCAACTCAAGCTGGGCGAGATGGCGACCCGGCTTCAGGCCGCAAAGCTGCTGACCTATGATGCCGCCCGGGCCTACGACGCAGGCGAGCGATGCGACATGGAAGCCGGCATGGCGAAGTATTTCGCCTCTGAAGCGGCAGTGGAAAACTCGCTGGAAGCCATGCGTATCCACGGTGGCTACGGCTATTCCAAAGAATATCACGTCGAGCGTTATTTCCGTGACGCCCCGCTTATGTGCATCGGAGAGGGGACGAACGAGATTCAGCGCATGATAATCGCCAAACAGCTCATGGCGCGAAACCCTGTCTGATCTTCGGCTAGCGGCGGGTGCCCTTAAAGTCAGCCCTGGTCGTATCGCGCGGATCACGCTGAACGCCCCCGAACGACGCAACGCGATGAACCACGCGATGTGGGCTGCTTTACCGAAGGCCGCGCGCATCGTGGACCAAAGAAAGGCGCGGGTAGTCGTCATCACCGGCGCTGGCGGTCACTTCTCCGCCGGCGCGGATATCAACGAGTTTGACGAGGTCTACGGCACTCCGGATAGCATACGCGCCTACAACGGCACCGTGCGGACTGGGCTCGCCGCTGTGGCCGCGATCTCATGCCCGGTCATTGCGGCGGTCGAGGGCGCTTGTGTGGGCGGGGGCTTGGCGCTCGCGCTCCATGCCGATCTCAGATTTGCCGCGCCGAAGGCCCGGTTTGCCGTGGTGCCCGCCCGGCTCGGACTCGCGTATTCCTACGAAGATACCGCACGACTCGTGGCAACGGTAGGCGGCTCGATGGCCAAGGATATCATCTTCTCTGCCCGGGGGATTGACGCGGATGAAGCCCTGTCGATCGGGCTCGTGGACCGAATAGATGCCGCGCTCGAGAATGCCGTCTTAAACTATGCCGAGAGCGTAACGGAGCTCTCTGCCGCGAGCCATGCCGTTGGCAAGAAAATGGTGGAGGCCGTGCTGGCGGGAGGTGCCGAGCCTGCACTACATGACATGTTCGAAGCGCTCTTTACCGGCCCTGATTTCGAAGAAGGCAAAGCGGCTTTCCGACAGAAGCGCAAACCGTCATTCTAAGACGTACCGCTAGGCAATGGCACCTACATCAGCCGCGAGTTTCAGCAGGGTCATTTCGCCGTAGGGAGCGGAGAGAAGCTGGACGGCAGTCGGAAGATGATCCGTCTGAACCGGCAATGAGATCGCAGGCAATCCGGCGAAATTCGCCAAAGACGTGAAATCCGCTTGATTTGTCGGTACCGGATCGCCGTGCCTAAATGCCCGCTGCGGTGCGGTGGGCAAGAGCAGGAGATCGACTTCTCGCAAAGCTCCGAGGGCTGCCTCCTTTGCAGATCGGATACGCGCGAAAGCATCGAGGATGCGGACACTTTCCGCTCGACAACCGTATTCCAGCTGTCTGCGAAAGTTCGGGCCCAGCCCGGTATCAGCGTCAAGCAGTGCGCTCAAAGCGACGGCTCCCTCTGCCTCTGCGATCAATAGACCGCCGCGCAGCGCTACGCTTGGATCCCAGGCGCGCATATCGACGTCGACGACGTCCGCATGGGCACCAATAGCGTCACGCGCTCCAGAGAACGCGTCCATGACTGCGGATTCACACTTCGAGAGGGCCATTTGAAGGGGCACGCCCACACGCGGCCGCGCTGGCACCGGACGCGCCATTTTGCCGGGCAACGCGGCAAGAACGGCATGCGCGGCTGAAAGGAGCTCCAAATTCGCTGCCAAGGGTCCGACAGTGTCGAGACTCGGCGATAGGAGTGTCAAACCGTCCCGAGGGACCGTCCCATCGGTGGGTTTGAGACCATAACAGCCACAATACGCAGCAGGTATTCTCACGGAACCCATTGTGTCGGTGCCTAAGGTAACTTCCATAAACCCCGCCGCGATTGCCGCACCGGATCCGCCCGAAGAGCCGCCCGGTGTGTGGTCTGGGGCAAGTGGATTGGCGCAGCGACCATAGGCGGGATTGTCGGTGGTGGCACCCAACGCGCCTTCATGCATGTTAAGCGTCCCTAAGATCACCGCACCCGCATGGCGAAGCCGTGCCACAGCGGCGCTATCTCTGGTGGCGATGCGTGACCGGTAGGCCTCGATCCCTGCGGTCCAGGGGAGACCCTCGACGGCAAGATTGTCCTTGACGCCGACGAGCGTGCCGTCAAGTGGACCGAGAGCGGCACCGCGCGCGTGCCGGTCGTCAGAGACAAGGGCATCCGCGCGTGCCCGCGCTTCGTCGAGTGACGTGACGATGTGCCAGTCGCCATTCTTTGCCGCGATCCTGCTGAGTGCCACCTCTAGCCGCTCGGAGCTTTTCATTGGGCACTGACGAGACGGATGGGCTTCTGCCGCGTCTCGATGCCGGTTACTTTAGCCGTACTCCCCGGCGACACTAAACGCACCTCGATCGCGACGCCAAGCCTTGTTCGGAGTGTGGCTTCCATCTTCCCGCATAGCGCCTCGTCCTGATCAGTGGCTTCCACGACAACTATCATCTCTTCACGCCCGCATTCGCGGCGCACCTCACAGTAAAACTCCCCAGTGGCAACCGAATACTCGCCTGCGAGAAGTGTCCCGATACCTTGGGGGTATATGTTAATCCCCCTTAGTTTCACCATGTTGTCAGAGCGCCCCATAAAGCCCGCAATACTGCGGAACGGCAAATCTAGAGAATTGGAAGCGGCAACCTCCTGACTCACGTCATGGGTGTTGAAACGGATAATGGGAAAGACATCGTCTTTATAGAGACACGTGCAAACCATGTCGCCGATCTCCCCATCGGCCACGGGCGCATGGGTGTCGACGTCCAAGATCTCGAGGAACTGGGCATCTTCCCAAGTGACCATCCCACCGCCGGAGGTGATTTCGCCAGCGATGATCCCGGTATCTCCGACGCCGTACCAGTCGAACACCTCGGCACCGGGCCAGGCCTCGGCCATGGTTGCTGCCGTCTCGGCGCCCAAATGGCCGGATATCACGCGAATCGGGATGTCCTCACCCGGCATGAGGCCTTCACTGGCAGCAACCTTCGCCAAGCGTTTGATATAGTCGCCAAAGCCGATGATAGCCGTGACTCCGAAGTCGCGCATGAGCTTCACCTGATTGGCAGACCGCGTCTCTATCCCCGTACCCGCAGACAGGAGCGGTGCGCCGATCCAGTGATTGACTGCCTCACGCACGTAGTGGCCACCATTGACCATCCCGTGGCCATAGACCGAGTGAAGCACATCGCGGTTCGTGAGCCCTTGAAGGAGATAGAGCCGCCCTAAAAGCAGCGACTGGATTTCCCGAGATCGCGGACCGAAGAGCAAAGGCTGCGGCTTGCCTGTTGTGCCAGAGGTTGTCTGGAAAATCAGTGGTATGCGGGGACCGTTGTCAGGCAGTCCATGAAAATCGCCGATGGGTGGATACGCCTCCACAGAGCCCATGAGGTCAGATTTGTCGTAGGCCGGCAACTTCGGCAGGTCATCGAGCCCCTTGACGTCACCCGGCTCTACGCCGGCAGCACCCCAGTGGCGCCGATAGAAAGGCACTTTCCATGCAGCGGTCATCACCTTAGCGAAGAGCGCTTCTTGCCGCGACCGAAGGGCGTCGCGGGACATGCCAGAAAACGTAGCGAGGAAGTCCGGGCCAATGGGATGATCGGAGCGGATCGCGGGAATGTCGAGATGGTCGAAATAGGAACTGTAGGTCATGACAGGACCTTGCGGCTGGGAAGAGCATCTATGAGATCTTTGAGGTCTGGCGCGTCTGGCAGCGCGATACAGGCGGCGCGCGCACGATCCGCAACCTCCGGTGTCAGCGAGGCTGCGCCGAAAAGGAGATGCGACTTGCGGACATGTGCCTCGGCCGTCATAGGCATCTCCGGGTCTCCCAAAGCATCGGCCCGCAATTCGCTGATCTCGCCGTCAGGCGTCCGAACAGTGACTTGCGTGCCGTAGCGGCTCGGGTAGGCTTGGGTTAGGCCCGCATCTTCCCGGACGGTCGTGCACGTCCGAAGCCGGACGATATCCTCTCGTTCGCGGGCAACAGCCTCGAATGTCTCTAGGTTCGGCGGGCCGTCAATCAGGGCAGAAGCAACCACGTGTTGCAGCGAAAACTTTGCCTCAAGCGTCGTGGTCGGCCGGGCTCTGTCGCAGAATGTGACGGCATCGGCATAGGCGGCAATCTCAATACCATCAATGCGTGCCAAGTCGAGACCACGGTCGCGCAGGGCCAGACCCGCGTCGATGGCGGCGTGGGCGTGACGGCAAGCAGGCCAGGGCTTGAAGCTCACACTATGAACCGCCCAGCCACCGGCCTCTTCGAGTATCGCTTCTGGTCGTGGATTGGGGCAGAGCGCGGCGTAAAATCCTTGGGGACCTTCGAGTATTTGCGCCGGGCCACTCACGCCGTCAGCCGCCAGGCAGGCGGCGGTGAGACCCGCTTCGGCGGCGCGGGCAGTGTGGAGTTGCTTGGTCATCACGTCTTCGTGGCGCATTGCCCAAAGGCCCGAGGACTGGGTGAGCGCGTTACCCATGGCCCAAACGGTGCGCCGCTCGCCCAATCCTAGAAGCCTAGCCACCGCCACGGCCGCGCCGATGGGTCCGCATGTCGCCGTATTGTGCCAGTTCGCGTAGTGGCGAGACCCCACCGAGCGGCCTAAACGGATCGTTGCCTCGTAGCCCACTGTGACCGCATCAAGAAGTTGAGCCCCGGTCGCGCCAAACATCTGCGCGGCAACGAGTGCCGCTGGAACGATCACCGGGCCCGGGTGCAAGATCGCTTCCCGCTCAATGTCGTCCATTTCGAGGGGGTTGCCGAGGGAACCCATCATGAATGCGGCGGCAGGCGGTGCAAGCGGTGCGCTCCCTAAAGTGTGGATGGGGCCGGGAGCAGCCAAGCGGGCACTCCGAAACGCCTCTCCGGCTGGGGTCACCGCCCCGGCGACGGCGCAGTCGATCCAGTCAGCCACGTGAAGCGCCGCGCGTTCACGCTCTGCACGACTCGGCTGCTGCGCTAGCCGGACGGCGAGCGCAACAAGAAGCGGTTCTGAGACGTTGATCCCCAGCACTGGATTTATCGCTCGTTGGGGTGGCAAATCATCTCAGACACCGCTACCGATTTGTCTGGACCAATACAATGCATGGGAGTCAGCAAAGTGAAATGCGCTCGGTGGCGCGACCTGCTGGCGGGCCTCCCCAATGAAAAGGCGGTCTTTGTCGCTGGGTGCATGGCGGAGCCAACCGGACTCCTCAACGCACTCGCGTTTGATCCGGGCCCACTCGCTGAAAGGCGCATCGTCACTTCGATGGTCCCGGGGATCAATCACAGCGACCCAACGGCAGGTGCCCCTGGCGGATTTGCTCAAACGATCTTTCCACTTTCGGGGTGCGACCCAGAGTGTCAAGTCCTTCTGCCCATGCACTACAGCAGCTTTTGGCACTGGCTTGGCAAGGGGGCGGAGATCGGCGCGATACTTTGCCAAGTCGCCCCTGTGAAGGGAGGCTACACACTTGGGCTGACGGCGGATTTTGTGCCGCGGCTCCTCGCTTTAGGCTTACCCGCTATCGTCCAGGTGAACCCAAATTTGCCGAGCCTGCCCAAGGCGCAAATCTATCCTGCATCGGCCTTCGCTGCCCTAGTGGAGTTGGAAAGCCCACTCATCACCTATGAGATTGGCGAAACAGGCCCGGTTTTTGATGCGATTGGCGGACATATCGCATCAATCATGCAAAATGGCGACGCTCTCCAACTCGGACTTGGCAAAGTGCAGTTCGGGGTGCTCAACGCCCTGCGCGATGCGCCGATCTCCCTGCGCCTTCATGGTGGAATGATGTCGGGCCCTGCCCTGCCGCTGCTGAGGCGCGGTCAGGTGAGTCGCGCCGATGTAGGCGTCATTATAGGAACTGAAGCGCTTTACAAAGACGTTCCGCATCTCAAGCAAGTAACTTTGCGTACTGTCGAAGAGACACACGGTGCGGCCGCTCTGGCAGACGTGGGCCCACTCGTGTCAATAAATTCAGTGATCTCGGTCGACCTGAGCGGCCAGGCGACCGCAGAAAGCCTTAGCGGAAGGACCGTCTCGGCTTTGGGCGGGCTCGGTGACTTCCACCGCGCCGCCCTAGCAATGGAGCAGGGCCGCGCCGTGCTTGCGTTGCCGTCGACCGCGAAGGGAAAAAGCCGCATCGTTCCGAAGCTCGAGGCGGGATCGCGCGTAAGCGTAGGCGCACAGGATGCAGGAATCGTGATAACAGAACACGGAATCGCCGATCTGCGGGGAAAGGATGCCAATGCGCGGGCAAAAGCTCTTATCGCCATCGCTGGGCCAGAACACCGCGATGCTTTGCAAGCGACCCTGACGAACTAGGTTTCTTTGTATAAAAGGCTGTCTACCTAAGCGCGGCGCAAGGCGCCCCAGATCCGCACGACGAGGCAAACCATGAAAGATCGCGAAGAAGCGAGCCACCCGCTCTACCGTAGGCTCGCGGGAAAGCTGCGCGACAGCATCGCCGATGGGGATTTCGCCGTGGGCACGCTACTGCCCACTGAGCAGGAGCTTTGCGACGCATACTCCACGAGCCGCTTCACCATCCGCGAGGCGCTGCGCCTGCTAATGGAGGAGGGGCTTGTCACCCGTCGCCGGGGGCGCGGGACGGAAGTTGTATCCTTGACGCCTAGGAAGGGGAATAGACAGTCGCTTTCTTCTTTCTCTCAACTCTTCAGCTACGCTCAGGAAACCAAGCTAGAGATTGACCGCTCAATGATCGTCGTCCCTGACGAAGAGCTCTCTCTCAAGCTCGGCCGCGCTCACGGTCGGCAGTGGCTGCTCCTGGAAGGAGTCAGGCGTACGCTGGACGGCGAAATGATCTCTGTCTCCCAAATTTTCATTCACGACGATTTTGCCGGAATCGCCACCGAGTTGCCCATGCTCAAGGGCGCTATCCATCCTTTCATCGAGGAACGGTTTGGGGTGGGCACGGCCCAAGTCCAACAGACGATTTCTATGGAGTCGGCAGGACACGCAATCGCCGCTCAACTCGGAATCGAAAAAGGGAGCCTCACCGTTTTTCTGCTGCGCCGTTACCTGGCGGCCGATGACCAGCCTATCATGATCTCGTTCAATTGGCACGATGCGACCGATTTTCGCTACACTCAGGTGATACGCCAAGATTAGGGTGTGCCAGAAAAACTCGATAGGCTACATCTCTTCCCATAGAGGCAAGGACATGGCTGAGTGGAACTACATAATCATTGGATCCGGATCATCAGGAGCGGTTGTCGCCAACAGGCTCTCCGCGGACGCGGGCAAGCGTGTTTTGTTGCTAGAGGCAGGTGGCGAAGACAAAAACCTACGCTACAAACTCCCAGCCATGTGCGTCGACTGTATCGGCAACGAAGAAAGTGACTGGATGTTCGAGACTGAGCCCGACCCCACAAGGGAAGGCAAGGTCGATCTTCTTTCACGCGGCAAGGTTCTAGGTGGGTCCTCGTCGATTAACGGCATCATCTATGCGCGAGGCAATCGCGGCGACTATGATGGCTGGGCTCAAGCAGGAAATACCGGGTGGGATTACGACACAATGTTGGGTTATTTCCGGCGGTTGGAGCGTAACACAGACGGCGTCTCGGATGTCTACGGGAAGGACGGCTTTGTTAGTGTGGGCGAGCTGCGCGGCGTTCATCCCATAGCCCACGTGTTCGTCGCGGCCATGGCAGAGCTCGGTTTTCCACAAAATCGGAATTACAACGCCGAACCGACCGACGGAGCCGCCATTGCGCATGGCACCCAGCATCGGGGTATCAGGTCATCTACGGCCAAGGGCTATTTGCACCCGATCCGCCGACGCAAGAACCTCAAAATTGAAACAGGCACCATTGTCGAGCGGCTGGTGATGGACGGAAAGCGTGCGATAGGCGTGGAGATCTCGCAAAACGGAGCGTCACGGATCGAACGAGCGGCGTGCGAGGTGGTACTCTCCGCCTCTACCTTCAATTCAGCCAAGATTCTCATGCTCTCGGGCATTGGCCCCGGTGAGCATCTTCAAGACATTGGCGTTGATGTTCTCCATCATTCACCGGGGGTTGGGCAGAACCTCCATGATCATCCGGTTAGCAATGTTCAGGCGCTGGTGAAGGGGCGCACGAACAATCAAGACGCTAATCTCTTCGGCAAGATCAAACACGGGCTTCGCTTCGCCCTAACCCAGGGCGGCCCGGCTACCTATGTTCAGGCGGCCGTTGCGTTTGTGAAGTCAAACCCGAGTCTCGAATACCCTGACATCCAGTTTCACTTCGGTGCGTTTGCCTATGAAATCGGGCCCGAGGGGATCAAAATGCTTGATCGCCCAGCGGTGACACTGCAACCTAACGTAAATCGAACACGCTCCCGCGGGTGGATGAAGCTGCGCAGCAATCGTCCGGAGGACAAGCCGATCATCCAGATGAACATGCTTGACGACCCCTATGATATCCAGACCTTGATCACAGGTACCAAAATCGCCCGGAAGGCGTTGGCGACCAAGGCGTTCGCGCCACATTTGCTCGGCGAGCTTTCACCCGGTGACTCCGTCACGACAGACTACGAATGGGAAGCCTATACCCGGCGCATCACCAGCCACATCTACCACGCTTGTGGGACATGCAAGATGGGCACCGACGCCATGGCCGTCGTGGACCCCAGCCTAAAGGTTCACGGCATCGACGCGCTGCGCGTCATTGACAGTTCGATCATCCCCCAAATCCCATCCGGCAATCTGAATGCGATCAGTATGGCTATCGGCGAGAAGGGCGCTGACATGATCATAAACGACGCATAGTCGGGGACGGACATCCCCGGGTTCCTCAGGGAGCGCAACCGGGACCTCACGCTCGCCGTACTCGATCGGCTGCTCTCACGCACAAGCATTGGACCGGTCGGAGCTTGGTCACTATCAACTGGAGCGACAGTTGTTGGGTGGGATTCGCACCCACTAGGGAGAAACGCTTTACCACAGCGCACTGAAGTTCAGTTTATGGTGCCCCCTTCTCGAGTTGTGGCAATGCGTGGATGTTTCCAGGCTGGGATGGTCAGGATACGGGAGAGAGTGGTGGAGCGTGACACCAGGGAACCGGGCGCGTCGCTCGGTTTAGACGCGTGCCGAACGAGTCCGACAGGGGGATTTGGCCCAAAAGACCTCAAACCCCTGTTTTTCATCGATTCTCTTCCAGGTCGATACCATTTGCGAGCAGTTGCCCACGAGATCGACAAGAGAGGGCCGTTTCCCGCCCCTGAATTCGCGGCAATCAGAGATCACGGGTTCGTCGAATGGGCCGCAACAGAAACTTCTCTGGCCAGCCATAGCCCGCGGGGGCGGTCGCTCATGAGAATAGGTTGTTCTTCGGAAATCCAAACGGTGGCCGACTTCCGGCGCTCGCCCG
>JAPOUP010000249.1 GCA_026708635.1 Rhodobacter sp. | reverse complement strand
CCCTTTGTAAAGGTTCCGGAGCTTGTGACGCCGGCATACGTGCCGTCGTTTAGCATAGGTCCGTCGAGGATATTGCCCTCGATCAATGTCCGGTAGACTTCCTTGCGCGCTGCGACCGCCAGCATTTCCGGAGACAGGTCGACGCCATCGACAGGCCCGATACCCAGATCGGCCAGCCTTGCGCCGCACAGCCCGGTCCCACAGCCAAAATCCAGCACTGGCCCAGTTCCCTTCGCCCGCAGGAATTCGTCCGCGACCCGTCCCGGCAGGCGAAAATCCATTTCCACGGCGAAACCGCTGTCATAGGTTTCAGCCCAGTCCGCATAGAGTCGCCTGAGATCGTCCGACGTTTCAAGCGCGTAGGCTTCTCCGAGATCAGGGGTGCCCATTCGCCACCGGCAACGTCCGCGGCCAGCGTCCGAAATCACGGACTTCAGACCTCATGGATTTCGCGGACCTCAACCGAACCTGAATGATCCCCGACCAATGGGCAGCCTCTCGCCAGCTGGTTCGCTTCATTCCGGTCCGCGACTTCAACGACGTATATCCGGTCAATGGATTGGCTCCACCACCTTCGACGATACCCGAGCCGTTGACGGTCCAGGATCTTCCGCAGGGACCGCCATCGTCGACGGGACTGTCACCTATCCGGGCATACCAGTCGTTCCAGAGTCCGATGACCCGTTCGATCTCGGCCGGATCGGTCGGCGTGGTTCCTCCATGACACGCGAAAGTGAATCTCGGCATTCCGTTCCTCCGTTACGCGGTCCAAAACCGGGCCAAATACCTCCGGGTCATTTCAGGCCGCCAAGACAGACAGTCCGCCCGCCTCGCCGAGGCCGATGCATTCACGGCAGGCGGGTCGCCCGAACCTATGCGTTTACCGGCGCGATGCTCGTATGAATCCGGAGGTTCCGCAATGACATTTCGGTTGCCGCTCCCTCCGCCGATCTGGAGCCACTTCCGCAGGCGATCGCGCGGCTATATTCCGTATCGAACCCGGGCTGATCCACAAATGCGGCGGGCGCGGGCCGGGGCTCCAACCAAGCGAACCCGGTTCCGTCCGCGGTTCACCTCATGAACGTCATGAAAACCGACTTGATTTTCCCCGGGTTCAGACGGATTCCAGACTACATGGGTAACTTAATGCTTTCGCTCGGGCACGGCTATTCGGCGCAGGCGCTCGCGCGCATCCTGCTTCCGCGGCGATGGCGGTTCGCTGGCACCACGCGCACTCCAGACAACGCAGTCCGTCTGAACGCCACCGGAATTCACGCGCTGGTCTGGCCGGGTGACGACATCCACGAACTGATCGGAAAGGCCACCCACCTATTGATTTCCGCCGCTCCGGGCGACATGGGAGATCCGGTCATCGCCGAAGTCGGTACCAGCATCGCCGCCGCCGCACGGAATCTGGAGTGGGTAGGCTATCTCTCCACTACAGGCGTATACGGCGACCGGGATGGTGGTTGGGTTGATGAAACGGACACTTTATCGCCCTCAACGAAACGTGGGCGGGCAAGGATGGACGCGGAGCGGCAATGGCAGGCTTTGGCGACCGAGACCGCTCTGCCGCTACATATATTCCGTCTTGCGGGCATTTACGGTCCAGGCCGGGGACCGTTCGAGAAAATCCGTCGGGGAACCGCCAGACGCATCCTGAAGCCGGGACAGGTGTTCAGCCGCATTCACGTCGATGACATCGCCCGGATTCTCGCGGCGTCGATCAACCAGCCAAAACCGGGCGCCATCTACAACGTATGCGACGATACACCTGCCCCACCGGAGGACGTGATCGGCTATGCGGCCGAACTGCTCGATACCGCCATTCCCCCCACGATCCATATCGATGACGCCACCCTTACGCCGATGGCGCGTAGCTTCTATGCCGAGTCCAAACGGGTTCGTAACGACAGGATAAAGCGTGAGCTTGGAGTGGAACTTCTATATCCGGACTACCGGTCAGGACTGAAAGCCGTATTGGAGAGCGAACGGAACTGAATCCGGTCCAACCGCCAGTAATGGCCCAACGGGCATGGTCGTTCCCGCGCGTCAGGCGCGGCGGCTCGCCAGATCGGCGATACCCAAGGCTTCAAGAGCCTTCACCTCGATATGGCCGGAGTTCATCCGGGCCACGTCATACATATCGGGCTGGCTGGCCTGATCGATAAATATGTCCGGCAACACCATTGACCGGAATTTAAGGCCCGCATCGAACACCCCTTCCTCGGCAAGCAAATGAGCGACATGGCTGCCGAAGCCTCCCAACGCACCTTCCTCGACCGTGATCAGCACCTCGTGCCCGGCAGCGAGCCGCAATATCAGGTCCCGGTCCAGCGGTTTCGCGAAACGCGCATCCGCCACGGTGGGTTTTATGCCTCTGGCGGAGAGAGATTCAGCGGCACGCGACACCTCTTTCAGACGCGCGCCGAAGGAAAGTATCGCAACGTCGGCTCCTTGCTGAACGATACGGCCCTTGCCGATCTCAAGCCGTTCGCCCCGCTCGGGCAATTCAACGCCGACCGCCTCTCCCCTGGGGAACCTGAAAGCTATGGGACTGTCGTCGTGAGCCACCGCGGTCGCAACCATGTGACGAAGCTCGGCTTCGTCCGCCGCCGCCATCACCACAAAACCCGGTAGATTGGACAGATACGCGATGTCGAAGGCACCCGCATGGGTCGCGCCGTCGGCACCCACCAAACCGGCCCGGTCAATGGCGAAACGAACCGGCAGCCTCTGCAGCGCGACGTCATGTACCACCTGGTCATAGCCACGCTGGAGAAACGTTGAATAAATCGCGCAGAAGGGCCTCATACCCCCGGCCGCGAGTCCGGCTGAAAAAGTTACACCGTGCTGTTCGGCAATTCCGACATCGAAACAGCGGCTCGGGTAGCGTTCGGCGAACAGGTTCAGTCCGGTACCGTCCGGCATGGCGGCGGTCACGGCGACGATCCTTTCATCGCTTGCCGCCTCGTCCACTAACGTTCGGGCGAAGACGTTTGTGTAGCTGGGCGCGTTCGTCGCCGACTTTTTCGCCTTTCCCGTTACAGGATCGAACTTTCCGACGCCGTGGCCGCGGTCGCGCGCGGTTTCGGCCGGAGCGTAGCCCTTTCCCTTCGTGGTGATCACATGGATAAGCGTCGGTCCTGTCGCGCGCTCACGCACCGTGCGCAGAACCGGCAGCAGCTGATCGAGGTCATGACCGTCAATCGGGCCCACATAGGACAATCCAAGTTCCTCGAACAGCGTTCCGCCGACGGTGACGCTCATGAGAGCCTCTTTGGCGCGCCTCGCGCCTTCCTGGAATGGCTCGGGCAGAAGGCTTACCGCCCCCTTCGCGGCGGCCTTGAGTTCCTGAAACGGCGCCCCGGAATAAAGTCGGGACAGGTAGGACGACAACGCGCCGACCGGTGGCGCAATCGACATCTCGTTGTCGTTAAGGATGACAATGAGCCGCCTGTTCAGATCGCCGGCGTTGTTCATGGCCTCAAACGCCATCCCGGCGCTCATCGCGCCGTCTCCTATAACGGCGATGGCATCGCCGAGACGCGGCTCCGGCGAACCGCCGAGATCCCGCGCCACGGCGAAACCCAACGCCGCCGAGATAGAGGTCGAGGAATGCGCCGCACCGAAGGGATCGTAAGGACTCTCGCTGCGTTTGGTAAAGCCTGACAGGCCTCCTTTCTGCCTCAGCGTCCTGATACGGTCTCGCCGTCCCGTAAGAATTTTGTGTGGATAGGTCTGGTGGCTGACATCCCAGATCAGCCTGTCGCGCGGGGTGTCGAACACCGCATGCAGCGCCACGGTGAGCTCCACGACCCCCAGTCCGGCTCCCAGATGCCCACCCGTCGCGCTGACAGCGCTTATGGTCTCCGCACGCAATTCGTCCGCAAGTCGACGAAGATCCGAATCCGATAGGCTCCTGATGTCTGACGGAAGCTCGATCCGATCGAGTGTCGGGGTTTTCGGTCGGTCTGTCATCGTTCCTCTCCCGGGCCGCAGCCTCACATCCGACGCTCGACAGCGAACCGCGCGGCCTGCCGCAGGTTCTCCGCCTTCGCGCCAAACGGGGCCAGCGCGGCCTCCGCTTCGTCCACCAGCTCTTTGGTGCGTGCCCTGGCGCCCTCAAGTCCCAGAAGTGACACGAATGTCGCCTTTCCGGCGGCGGCGTCCTTGCGCAGCCTCTTACCCGCCAATTCGGTATCGCCTTCCGCATCGATGATATCGTCGGCGATCTGGAAAGCGAGACCGAGCGGGCGCGCGAATTTCCGCATTGGCTCAGGTCCCTCGCCCGCGAGAATCGCTCCGGCGGTGCACGACCATTCAAACAGCGCGCCGGTCTTTGCCATCTGGAGCTCGGTGATCTCCTCAAGCGTCAAAGGCCGTTCCGCCGTCTCCGCGGCGATGTCGAGCGCCTGTCCACGCACCATGCCCCTGGCGCCCGCGCTGACGGAAAGCGACTCGATCAATTCCAGTCGCGTGTCGGTATTGCCAACCGCCTCGTCCGAAAGAAGCTCGAACGCCAGGGACTGGAGCGAATCACCTGTCAGAACGGCAACCGCTTCGCCCCACTTCACATGAACGGTCGGCTGTCCACGTCGCTGGTCGTCATCGTCCATGCACGGCAGATCATCGTGAACCAAAGAGTAGGCGTGAATCGCCTCCACGGCCGCGGCCGCCCTTGCCGAACGGTCATGGCCAACACCGTAAAGCTCCGCGCTTTTCTGGACCAGAAAGCCGCGCAGGCCTTTTCCGCCCGCAACGGCGTGCAGCATCGGTTCAACGAGAGGGGTCGGAGCCTGCGAATTGATCGCCTTGACGAGAAGCCCCTGCGTTATGTCAAACGCCTTATCGAGCGCGGACCGGAAACTCACGGATCGTCGATCGGGCCCGTTCCTTTGGGCTCGCCCCGCTCGTTCAGGGTGATCGCGGCGATTTTCTCCTCAGCTTCCCTGAGCTTTTCCTCGCACCGCTTCTTGAGCGCCGCGCCGCGTTCGTATAGCTGGATCGAAGCCTCAAGCTCGACCTCGCCCGACTCCAGATGCCGGACAACGGACTCGAGCTCCTGCATCGCCTCTTCGAAACTCAGTTCCCTGACCGGCCTGTCGCTCATACCAACCCCAATCCAGATCCTTGGGTGCGTTCGCGGATTCGCTCCGCTTGCCGCGTCAAATAACCACACTTCAGAGCAAATGCCAAGCATTCCCGTGATCAT
>JAPOUP010000131.1 GCA_026708635.1 Rhodobacter sp. | reverse complement strand
ACCGCGCCTGGCCTGCAGGCGGAAGTCGAGAGGTTGCGGAAGTTGCCTGCGGCCGCCGGCGTTGACAGCCGCCAGCGCACGACCAACGCCTCGCTGCGCATGGAGGTTGGCAGGCTGGGGTCGGCGCTGGGGCGGCGGAAGGACAGGAACCGGAAGCTCAGGGGCCGGGTCAGGGCGCTTGAACGGCGCCATCGGAAGCGGAAGAGGAAGGTCAGGGAGCCGAAAGCCGGGCTTGAAGGGCTCCGTTCGACGACGGCGGTGCTGTCGAGGGACAGGTACGGCACCCGCAGCGAGAGGCGGGACAGGAAGCCTTCCGGGCGCAAGCGGGGCCAGCAGCGGGACAATCCGGGCCATGGCAGAACCGGGCGGACGAACCCCGGTAGGAAGGAGGAACGCCACGAGCCGCCTGGGGACCCGCTCACCTGCCCGTGCTGCGGTGCGCCCTTTGTCGGCAATGGCGAGCATGAATCGGAACTCGCCGGGATCCATGTCAGGGCCCATATCCGCCAGATCAGGCGTCCCCGCTACCGCAGGACCTGCGGGTGCCCGTCGACGCCGGCCGAAGTGACGGCACCGCCGCAGCCGCGGCTGTTCGGGAACACCGGCTACGGGACCAGCGTATGGGGCCTCTATCCGTACGGGCGCTTCGTTGCCATGCGGCCCGCCCGTCGGGTCGCGGCATGGCTGACCGACCATGGTCTTGCGATGTCGCCGGGCACGCCGCTCGGCGGCACGGAGCGCATGCTGGCGCCGCTCGCGGCGGCGGTCTTCAGCCATCTCAACCGGGCGACGGTCCGTCACGCCGACGGGACCGGCTGGCGCATCCAGGAGCTTGGCCGCAACGGCAAGTCGCGGCGCGCCTGGCTGTGGAGTTCGCTTTGTGGAGACGCCGTGTTCCTCCACGTCGATCCCGCCGGCGGCGCGGAGGCCGCGGCAAAGCTCTTCGCCGACGTTGACGGCCCGGTCTTCCTGGTCTGTGACCGCCACTCGGCCTACAGGAAGCTGGCCCGCTCCCGTCCCTGGCTGGTTCTGTCGTGGTGCTGGGCGCATCTACGCCGCGACTGCATCAAGTGCGCCGCCGGACACCGGCGCCTGGAGCCCTGGCGCAATGACTGGATCCAGGCGATCGGCGCCATCTACCATCCGAACGGCGCACGGCTCGAACATCTTGATGCCGGCGCCGATACCCCGGCGTTCAGGGCCGCGCGGGCCAGGCTGGAGAGCGCGGTCGCAGGGCTGTTCGCGAAAGCCGGGCGGGAACTGGCGGCGCTGGCGGATGATGCGCGGCAACGCGGGCCGCCGCGCCCATTGATCAACCATCGCGCGGTGCTGGCCCTGTTCCCCGGCCATCCGCGGATCCCGATGGACAGCAATGTCAATGAAGCCATCCAGAGATCGGCCGCCATCGGGCGCAAGCCCGTCTTCGGGTCCGACAGCCTTGAGGGCGCGCGGCTGACGGCGGTCATGTATACGGTCTTCCGCACCCTGGCGATGAACCGCATCGATGTCCGGCGCTGGCTCGCCGCCCGATGACCTGAAACCGTGGCTGCCATGGACGATGGCGGATCAAAGGCGGCGCGGATACACCAAACCGCCGTGAGCGACGACATCGAGTGCCGCTACCATGGGCGCGGGTTCACGGCCGCGGAGATGTCCGTGCCGCGCACACTCATCGCCAGCCCCGAACGCCTCAACCGTCACGCCCTGTCCAGGGAGTTCCGCCGCCGCATCGGCTGGTACAGGCCCGACGGCGGCCTCAAGGACATGATGGCGCGGGTCACCATGCTCGCCATGCACCGCGACGGGGTGATCGAACTGCCGCCGCCAACCCAGGCGCCGTCACCGCCCAAACCGATCACCTTCGGGCCCGACACCGAACCGCCGCCGGTCCCGCCGCCGGCCAGCCTCGACCGGATGCGGCCGCTGGAGGTTCGCACCGTGCTGCGCGGCACCCGCCACAGCGCCCTCTGGAACGAGTTCATCGCCCGATATCATTACCTCGGCCACACCCGCCTGGTCGGCGCCCAGATGCGCTACGCCGTCCATGACCGCAACGGCCGGCCGCTGGCCATGCCCGGCTTCTCCACCGCCGCATGGCGGCTCGCGCCGCGCGACCGCTTCATCGGCTGGACGCCGGAACGGCGCGGGAACAACCTGCACCGCGTCGTCGACAACCCCAGATTCCTCATATTGCCCTGGATCCAGGCACCAAACCTGGGATCCCACATCCTCGCGCTGATGCGCCGGAAACTGCCCCGGGACTGGGCCCAGCGATACAGCGTCGAGCCCGTGCCCATCGAAACCTTCGCCAGAGACCGCGCTACACCGGGGCCGTCTACAGGGCCTCCGGATGGACCCTCGTCGGAACCACTCGGGGACGCGGCCTCTATGACCGGCACAACAGGTTCGACAAGCCGAAAAAGGATATCTGGCTGAGACCCCTGCGCAGGGATTGGAAACGCATTCTCAACCGATAACTCAACGGTCACCGCACGACCGAACGCTTACCCGCCAGCTATAGCCTTCATGTCCGCATGAAGAGCGGTCCCGCTGAAATACTTGGGTTCTTACGGCTTCTGAAGCGCGTCGCGGCATGGACGCTTGCTCGCGGACTTTCGATACTCGAGAAAGAACGCTGCCTACAAAGCTCGCGTTCCGATTCCCCTATATTGGCTTAGGTGCCATGATCGTTTGGGGCACCCGGCTTCAGGCCCCAACCCTGAAAGTTTCATGGTGTACTCCGCGACCGCGATCATGCCGGACTGACGGCTCGGGACCGCCGCGCCTTTCGTATTCCGCAAGGAAATGAAATAAGTCGAACGGATCAACCATCAGCGGTCAGTCACCATGATAAAATCCATGACCGGCTTCGCATCCCGCCAACAGGCGTCAGGGTGCCATACATGGATCTGGGAGATTCGCTCACTCAATGCCCGGGGCTTCGATGCGCGGCTACGGCTACCGGACTGGATGGAAAGCAGCGATCCGCTGATACGCCGCGAGTTGGCGAAGACCATAAGGCGAGGCAGCGTAACGGTAACGGCCAGACTCCGTGACTGCGCCGTGGACATGACCGAGAGGCTGGACATGGATGCGTTGGAGCGGAAAATTTCGCAGATCGCCGAGATTGAGGCCATCGCCCTGAAACACGGCGTTCAACTCGCGAGGACAAGCGCCGCCGAAATATTGCCGCTGCGCGGCGTCCTGATATCCGGTGAAGATGGGAATCTGGAAGTTCTCCGGGACGCCATGCTGGAGGATCTGCGCGATCTGATCGCGGAACTTGACAAAGGGCGGTGCGACGAGGGACAGGCGCTTGAGAGGATTCTGACCGGACAGTTCGATCGGATTGATGGATTGCTGGACAGCGCCGTTGGGATGGTGGACGCGTGTGGCCAGCAGATCTCCGAAAATCTGCGCGATAAAATTGAGGAGCTACTTGCTCCGGGTGATGCCTTGGGCGACGCGCGTCTGGAGCAGGAGGTCGCCTTGATCGCGGCCAAGGCCGATGTCACCGAGGAGATCGACCGCCTGCGCGCGCATGTGCGCTCGGCGTACGATCTTATCGGCTCAGATGACGCGGTCGGACGCAGGCTCGACTTTCTCGCCCAGGAAATGAACCGCGAGGCCAATACACTATGCGCGAAGTCACATTCATTCGAACTCTCGCGGCTTGGCCTTGATCTCAAAGCCACCATAAACCAGCTGCGTGAACAGCTCCAGAATGTGGAGTGATCCCATGATCCCGCGCCGCGGTATATTGATCGTTCTGTCGTCGCCATCGGGTGCGGGAAAGACGACACTCACGAGTGACCTGCTGAACTGGGATCCATTGATCGCCTTTTCCGTTTCCGCCACGACGCGCCCGGCGCGGCCCGGAGAGCGCGAGGGCCGCGAGTATCAATTTCGGAGCCGCGCGGAGTTTCGGCGCATGGTCGCTGATGGCGAGATGCTGGAGCATGCCGAAGTTTTCGGGAATCTGTATGGAACGCCGAAGGCGGCCGTCGAGGAGACGATCTCTAAAGGGAGGGATCTGCTTTTCGACATCGATTGGCAGGGAGCCCGACAACTCCGCCGTTCGGAACTGGGTAGGGACGTCGTATCCGTTTTTCTGCTACCTCCTTCGATCGCCGACCTAAGGAGCCGTCTTGAAGCGCGCGCTCAGGACAGCGAGGAGGTGATCGAGGGCCGGATGGAACAGGCCGAAAATGAGATAGATCATTGGACGGATTCCGAGTACGTTCTGGTGAATCGCGATCTGGACGAGACGGCGGCCAATCTGCGCATGATCGTAATGGCGGAACGCCTGAAACGCGTCCGCCAGCCCGGCCTCGTCAAGTTCGTCCAAGGACTTAACGCCGAATTCAAGGGACGGCGATGACCATCTACGAATTTGGCGGTCGGGCACCGACCGTTCCGGACAGTGGAGATTTCTGGGTGGCTCCGGGAGCGCGTCTGATCGGCGATGTGACCGTCGCCGCGGGCGCGTCGGTGTGGTTCGGCGCGACGCTTCGCGGTGACAACGAACCTATCGTTCTCGGGTCCGATAGCAACGTCCAGGAGCACTGCGTCCTTCATACCGATCCAGGGTTTCCACTGACGATCGGGACCGAATGCACAATCGGCCATAGGGCAATTCTGCATGGCTGTTCCGTCGGGAACGGCGCATTGATCGGAATGGGAGCCATTGTCCTGAATGGCGCGAAGATCGGAGCGCGATCCTTGCTCGGAGCGGGTGCGCTTGTTGCGGAGGGGAAGGAAATCCCTGCGGGAGCGTTGGTGCTCGGAGCCCCGGCACGTGTAGTCCGCATGCTCGATCGAGCGGAGCAGCGGAAACTGACCGATGCCGCGGGACATTACCGGGAGCGGATGAGACAATTCCGAAAAGGGTTGAGAATTATTGGATAAAGATTTAATATATAATGATATTCTGATACAAGCGGGAAATTTGTGGGCGAGGCTGTGCAAGCCATGAGCCCGATGGCTCCGTCTATTGTCCACAGGTGCAGAGCGGACGGCCACCGTCAAAAGGCCGATTGGCCTTTCTGAACACCTGCTGCAGCATGCGGATGTCAAAACGTGCGTTATGGGCAATGAGAACGGCGCCGTTGAGGCGGGTTTCGATCGCCGGCGCAATCTCCGGAAACGTGGGCGCGGCTTCAAGGTTGGACGCGGTCAGCCCGTGGATGTCCGAGAACGCGCCAGAAATGTCCCGGAGTGGGTTGACCAATG
>JAPOUP010000275.1 GCA_026708635.1 Rhodobacter sp. | reverse complement strand
GTTAAGGTCCGAGACGCGGTCAACGAAAATTTCGAAGGAAATCGATCATGCCAGAAACATTGGGTTTTCGCTGGAGAAACGGGGCCGCGCGGAGGAGATCCGGTTCTGGAAAGGCGGCCCCGCGGCCCTTGACACCGGGTTCCCGCGCCTGGAACCAAGCGAAGCAGGCCATGGGACGAGGCACCGAAAACCTGGCAATTTCTTTGCACGCCCGCGGCCGCCCTCCGAATTCATGTTGGGATAGGCGGTAGCGAACGCGGAATTATCCTGAAAGGCTAGCCCGTCGGCTTGAGTGGCTCGCCAGCAATCCAATCCCTTGGCGAAGTCGTGATGATGTCGCGGATGGTTGGGCCCCTCCCGTCGCGGTCTCCCGATCTCAAAAGCGATTGCCCTGATAATGCGCCCGTCACTCAGACCGATTGCGGCCACGCACGCGGAATGGAGGATGGCGATGGGGTAGATTGGCCCGTCGGCTGTTCCATCCAGCTCGATCTTCGCTTCCCCAGCGTGGATTCCAGGCCCGTCCATTGAACTTCCTGACGTCGTCACTGAACGGAACGTGTTCACCGTCCGACGGCTCTTGACCCGGTTCTCACCAGACGACGGACAACCGGGTGTCGCCGCCATGGACCTGTCTGCGTCAGCCGCTGACTGTCACGTCAATGGACTGACCTTCCGTCAATTGCATGATGCCGCGCCCCTAACCAATGACCGCTTCAGCGCGCTTGGTCTAAGTCGACTTACGAACCTCTTCCATAAGCTCTAGATCAACGCCGTCGATAGGATGGGCGCGTAGCTGAGAAAGACCAAAACCGCCGCCACAGCGATTAGGAAGGGCCAAAGGGATTTCAGGATCGCCCCCGGTTTCGCGCCGCTCATGGAGGACGCGATGTAGAGCCCGATCCCCACAGGCGGCGTCAATAAGCCCAGCACTAGGTTCAGGCAGGCCACCACACCGAACTGGTAGGGGCTGATGTCATAGGACCCGGTGGCTATGGGCAACAGGATCGGCGTGATCAGGATGATCGCCGCAATCCCGTCGATCACCATTCCCACGAGCAGCAGCGCGAGGTTCACGATCAGCAGGAACACGAAGGGATCCGAGGTGATCGAAGTGATCAGACCGGCCAATTTCTGCGGCAGTTCCTCATAAATGATCACCCAGCCAAAGACGCTTGCCGTGGCGATCATGAAAAGGATCATCGAGGAATTGGCCGCGGTGCGCTTGAACATCTCTCCAAGGCGGCGCGGGTCCAGATCGCGGTAAAGCAGCCACCCTACGAGGAACGCGATGAGCGAGGCGACGGCTGCGGATTCCGTGGGCGTGGCGATGCCAAAAAGGATGCCGCCGATGATCGACATCGGCACCAAAAGGGCCGGTAGCGCGGCGACGAACGTGCGCGGGGCCTCTTTGGCTGTGATCCATTCGCCCTTCGGGAAGTTCCGGGACCAACCGATGATCGTGATCACCACGGCAAAAGAGCACGCGAGCAGAAGGCCGGGAATGATCCCGGCGATGAACATCTCTCCGATTGGAATCTGCGCCAGCACGCCAAAGATGACGAACATCATCGATGGCGGGATTACGGGCGCGAGCAGACCGCCAGCGGCCGTAGTGGCCGCGGCGAAGCCTTTGTCGTAGCCCTCTTCCTTCATGGCGGGCACCATGGCGCGCGACATCACCGCGATCTGCGCGGTGGCCGAACCGATGATCGCGGCCATGAACATGTTGGCCAACAGGTTGATGTAAGCCAGCCCGCCCCGGAAGCCGCCCACAAAGATTCGCGCAAGCGCCACGAGGCGGCGGGTCATGCCCCCTTCGTTCATCAACTCCCCCGTTAGCATAAAGAGCGGTATCGCCAGAAGGCCATAATTCTCGAGGCCGCCGAACATCTTCTGCGCGAAGCTGTCGTAGAGGACCGTGTTGCCGCTTTCCCAGATGTACCAGATCGCGGTCACGCCCAGCACGATGGCCACCGGGACCGACAACAGTAGCGTCGTAAGGAAAATGATCGGGCTCATTCGGGTTGCCCTTTGGTGAGGAGATGCATGGCCGAGTGCAGGGTCGCGCCCAGTGAAAAGAGCCATATCACCAGCCAGAACAGGAATTTGGGCATGCCAAGCGTGGTTGTCGGTTCGGCATAGATGAAATTGAATGTGGCACCCTGAAACGCCTCGGCGTCAAAACCTGCGCGCGCGAGATCCAACGGCAGGAACCAACGCCAACAAAGCCACAGCATAGCCAGGGCGAAGGCGAAGACCAGAATATCGACGCATTTGAGGATCAAACGTTTGATGCGTTCCGGTACCCTTTCAACCAGCAGCGTGATTGAAACGGCGTTTCGGTGATGCAGCGCGGCGGAGGCCCCCAGGAAAGTCATCCAAACCATGGCATAGATCGCGAGTTCATCCACCCAGAACAAAGCCGCTCCGAAATAGCGGGTGAGGATGTTCAGGAGGATCAGTAGCGTCACAAAAACGGCGAGCAGAGCCGCAAGCCAAAGTTCCAGCCAGGCAAGACGGGCCGACAGACGCCTCAACATGGGTTGTTCACGCTGCGAACACCCTCATAGGCATGGCCTCAAAGCCGCGCAGGGTATTGTTCATGGCGATGGTCGGCATATCGGTCTCGAAATAGATGATTTTCTCCAGCATCGCCTCCAGGAGGGCCGCCATTTCCAGTCGCGCGAGATGCATCCCGCCGCAAGTATGGAGTCCATAGCCAAAGGCCAGTTGATCGCGGTTGTCACGGGTGATGTCGAAACGATCGGGGTTGTTGTAGTGGCGTTCATCCCGGTTAGCGGATCCATACAGAACGATCAGGCGGTCATCCGCGTTCAATTGAACATCACCGAGCCTGGTGTCCTCACGGACAAGTCGCGTGAAAGAGCGGATCGGCGCATCCATGCGGAGCGCTTCGTTTATCGCGTTTGGAACCAGCGTTCGATCCGCCTTCAGCATGTCCCATTGGCTGCGGTCGAGCGACAGGTATCGCAGCAGGTGGCCAATCCCGAAAATCGTCGTATCGAGTGCGGGGCCGATATATTCACGCATCATGCCGGGACATTGACTCCGCTCAATTTTGCCCGCGTCCGCAGCCTGGTAGAGCCTGTCCGCCCAGCCACCCGGCTTTAGGTTTGGTGGCACCGCCTCGTTGATGCAGTACCGGTGAAGCTCCTGAATCTGTAGGACCGCCGCTTGGCCAAGCGCGTTCATCGGGCCCATGGCATCGAACGTTGCCGCCGCCCACCTTAGCATGCTCTTCTTGCCAGCCGCGGGCAGACCCACGAATTCGCGAACGAGGTCCATCGGCAGAATATGGGCTACGTCTTCCATCGCATCGACATCTCCCCGTGCGCAGATGTCATCGACAAGCACTCGGGCAGCGCAATGTACCCGCTCTTCGATTTCGCGCAAACCGCGAGGCCTCAAGGGCGCTCCGGTTACGCTACGAATCCTGTCATGTAGCGGTGGATCGCTGGTGAGTGAATTGGCCCGCCCGGGGCCAGAGGTTGCGGCGTTTACCCTGTCATCCATCGCCACGCCATGCGCTGTCGTGAAGACCTCCCAGTTTCCAAGAACGGCCTTAACGTCGTCGTATCGCGCCACAGCCCACATATCGTAGCGCGTGAGCCACACCGCGGGCGCGATATCGCGCAGCTTCTTCCAGGCGGGGTAGGGCGTGTGGATCGCCGCATCCGAGAAAAGATCGATGTCAGAGCGGTAACGTTTGGTCATGACAGTTATCTCGCTGTCATTGATCGGTTTGGGAAGGAGCGGGCGGCCGGTCGCCCGGCCGCCCCGCATGGATGCGTTCGCAGACTACCCAGAGGTCGCCGCCGCGACCGCGCGCAGGCCCTCGAGGGCCGTGGATTTCTCGGACCACTTTGCGTTCCACGTCTCGGCCACGTTCCCAAAGAAGCTTGGGTCCACCTTGACAAAGGTCTTTCCGGTGCCCTTGATCTGGTCGATCCAGACAGGTTCTTTATCGACATAAGAAGCGACGACGGCGCTAAGATGCTTGTTCATCAACTCTGAAATCATCGCGCGGTCCTCTTCCGGCAGACCAGCCCAGACCTTGGCTGAAACAAGCCCAACCATCGGGAACATCATGTGGTTTGATTCAATGATCGTGTCTGCGTGCTCATAGTATTTCAGGACCCAGATGAGTTCCCCATCCATGTCAATCGCATCGACCTGACCGTTCGCCAAAGCCTCATAGACGGCTGGCAGGGGCATAGGTGTCGGGGCCGCGCCCAGCGCGGAGTAAAAGTCCAGGATAGGTTCAAACGGCGTGATCCGCAGTTTCTTGCCCTCAAGATCGGCGGCTGAGGTGACCTCGCCGCGCGACACGATCTGTCTTAGACCGGCCATGCCATAGCCAAGTCCGACGACACCAACCTTTCCGGGTAACTGGTCCAGCATGTCTCGCGCGTAATCCGACTGGATGATCCGCGCGGCGTGCCCGATATCATTCGCCAGGAACGGCGCATAAAAGGCGCCAAAATCGGGTGCGCGATTTGATACTTCAGCGACGGTCAGAAACGCCATGTCCAAAGCGCCCGTCTGGAGCTGCTGCAACATCTCGGCCTCATTCCCCAACTGCCGGGCCGGGAAGACCGACACGCTATGCGCGCCACCTGAGGCTTCCGCCAATTCGGCGCCGAACGCCTCGGCGGCCTTGCTCCAGATATGCGGTGGCGGCGTGATCAGCCCCAGCCGGAACTCATTTGCCTGCGCGGCGATGGCGGATGCGGCCATAAAGGCTGCCGCGGCCAACATTTTCAGTGAATGTTTCATGGTGTCTCCCTGTTCAATTTGGACCGCGTCAGTCGCGCGCGGCTTCGATGATTTTCTGGCCCAGAAGCCCCGGATTGGTGAAGCACGCTTCGTGCCCGCCGGGCATCTGCACCAAACGGCAAAGCCCCAGACGCGCCGGAAAGCGGGGGGCCCAGGCGAAGTCACCGGGCGGCATTGCGATGTCCTCGGTGCAGTTGATGTAGGATTTGGGAATCTGCAGATCGAAGAACGTTTTCAGTTCAACCGGGTCGGTCAGCGTGCGTATGGGATGCGGCGTGGTCATTTCGTAGGTCTTTTGCGCCAACTCCAGATCCGCGTCATTCATGAAAGCCTCACGCCAGACAGGGAATGGTAGCTTCACCGCGCCCTCGCCATAGGCGCCGGAAGCGACGATCCCGTCCATCATCTCTTTGTAGGGCGGCGGACTGACGCTTTCGATGCTTTCTCCGTCCATCAATACAAAGG
>JAPOUP010000084.1 GCA_026708635.1 Rhodobacter sp. | reverse complement strand
CCCGGGGCGCGCCAAAGACGGCCCGGTCAGCGCCCGAAAGCACGGACGCACCCCCGGCCGGCCGCCATTGCCGCACGGGACGGTCCCGGCCCTCCGGGACCTCGCCAGCGCCGGGAAATCCGTCTCGCGGGCCGCGAAACATCTCCGCACAGGCGGATCAACGGCCTGCAAAGCGCCCGGAAACGCCACGCGGTGGCCAGCGTTCATGTTTCGTTCCCCCTTGGCGTGGTTCCACGAAGAAACCTTCCGATAGGGCCTATGGGGATTTCCCGGATTGCGGCCGGCACCGTCCGGCGGTAACCATAAACGCGGGCGGGTATGATGTAGTGGTAGCCTGCCAGCTTCCCAAGCTGGACGTGCGGGTTCGATTCCCGCTACCCGCTCCATCTGGCATATGGATTGACCGACAGCCGAGCCGATGCGGCGTCCGGCGTTTTGGCCGGTCATTGACGTTCGGCCCGGCAACCATGGCCAGCCCTCCAGCGGGCGGGACCGATTGACGCGATTCCGCTCCAGGAGCGGATCGATGGTGTCCGTTGCCTGGCCCCGGGTTAACGCCGGATGTCATTTGGACGGCGGGTCTGTCCGGGGAAGTCCCCCGTTCCCCGGGAAAGACACGGGAATCCCGCGACCCCGCCTGGACAGGCACTGTCGGAGACCCGTTTCCGTTTATGCGCGGTTGCGGAGAGGTCCGCGCGAATCCGGATCCGACCGCCTGGATCCCGGCAACCGTTTGTTTCCCCGGGATATGGGGGTTTCGGCAACCGGTGTGTCATGCGGCGGCCATGTCACCGACAGGCTCTCGATCGCGCCTTGCTCGGAAAGGCTTGGACAGGTTTCCAGCCGGCGAGCTGGCCAGAGAAGCCGAACCCCCGGGCAAGCGTCGCGAATTTCTCCCCGTCCATTCGGGATCGAAACTCTTGATTCTTCCTTGAGTGAGCCGTACTGTCGGCATGATCCCCTCCCGTGACCGGTTTTGGACGCTAGGGAATCAGGGTCGCAACCCGGTCCAATCCGCGGGTTAGGGAAGGGAAACGCTACAACGGGCATTGGCAGCGGGTGCGTATATCCCGGTGTAACGGCAGAAAATGGAACTGGGGCATTGACCGCGACAGACAGCTTTATCGAGGAAGTAACGGAGGAGGTTCGGCGCGACAGGCTGTTCGGCTATTTCCGCCGATATGGCTGGATTGCCGCCGTTTTGGTAGTGCTTCTGGTGGGGGCCGCCACATGGAACGAATACTCCAAAGCCACGGAGCGTGCCGCCGCCGAGGCCCTCGGCGACGCCATACTCGACGCGCTGCGGGCGGAGGACGGCGCGGCGCGCGCGCAGGCGCTGGAAGCGGTCGGAACGTCGGGGCGCCACGCTCCGGTGGTCGCCCTGCTTCTGTCGGATGAAGCCATCGAATCGGGTGATTTCACTCGGGCCGCCGAAGCCCTGAGAAGCGTCATCGATGACGACACCCAGGGGGAACTCTATCGTGATCTGGCGACGCTCAAGCTGGCGATTCTATCGGCGCCGGAGGCAGATCCCGACGCCCGCCTCGCGATGCTTGAGCCGTTGACTTCCGCCGGATCGCCATTCCGGGTCCTCGCCGAGGAGCAGATTGCGCTGATCGAGATCGAGCGCGGTGAGAACGGGGCTGCGCTCGCCAGGCTTCAGGCCCTGATCGAGGACAGCGAAGCGAATGCCGGTCTGCGCCAGCGCGCCGGTTTGCTGGTCATGGCGCTGGGCGGCGATGGGGATCCCGTCTGATTTCCCTGGATGGAGCGGGACTGTCCTCCTTTGCGGCGAAGTCGACCCGGTAGCGTGGAAGGAACGCATGCGGTGAGGATTATCGGGAACCTGCTCGCTCTTGGCGGCCTTGCCATTACGGCGGCATGCAGTGATAACGAATTCCTCAGGGGAGAGCGGATCGAGGTTCGTCCCGCGTCGACGGTTTCGACGGGTTCGGGCAGGGAAGCCGTCTGGACCTTCGCGAACGTGGCTTTCAGCGCCCCCCCAACGGAGGAAAACACCGACTGGACCCATATTTCGGGCGGTCCCGCGCACGCGACCGTTCATCCGGCGTTTTCCTCCGCTCCGAAACCCGTCTGGGACGTCAGTATCGGTCAGGGAAACAGCCGTCGGCATAGAATTACGGCGGGTCCGGTCGTTTCCGACCGCCGTGTTTTCGCTCTTGACAGCCAGGCGCTACTGACAGCCGTAACCGTCGACGGCACGGCACTGTGGAGTCGCGATCTCACCCCATCCTCGGAACGCGGTGGCGACGCTTCCGGCGGTGGGCTCGCCGCGGCATACGGGCGGGTCTACGCGACGACCGGTTTCGGAGAGGTCGTGGCGCTGGACGCGGCGACTGGACGGGAGATCTGGCGACAGGATGTCGAGGCGCCCGCGACCGGTGGCCTGACCGTTGCCGGCGGGCTGGTCTATATGGTGACACGGGCAAGCGTGGCCTGGGCGATCGATGCCGAGAACGGCCGGGTCGGATGGAGGCTTCCCGGAACGCCGGTTCTTTCAGGTGCGATAGGTGGGGCAAGTCCCGCCGTGACGGACCGAATTGCCGTCATTCCATTTGGCGTAGGCGAACTCGTTGCCGTGCTTCGCCAGGGCGGAGCCCCGCTCTGGAGTTCCGTGGTATCCGGACGCCGCCAGGGCCGCGCTTACGCGAATTCCAACGACATAACCGCGGATCCGGTCGTTTCCGAGGGAGTGGTTTACTCCGGAAACCGGTCCGGACGCGCCGTAGCGCTGCGGCTGAACACCGGGGAGCGACTCTGGACCGTTCGTGACGGGGCGCAGGGTCCCGTATCCGTCTCGGGTGGATCGGTGTTCCTTATCTCCGACCTGAACGAACTGATTCGACTGGATGCGGCGACCGGCGCGCGCATATGGAGCAGGGAACTGAAATACTTCAGGAACGAGAAGGCGTCACGACATAAGGCTATCCATGTCTATTTCGGACCGGCGCTGGCGGGCGGTGGGCTATGGCTGGCTTCCAATGACGGCACGGTGACTTCATACAATCCCGAGACCGGCGCTCGCGTCAGCACATTCGAATTGCCTGGAGGCGCGGCGAGTTCCATGGCTTTCGCGGACGGAACCATGTATATCGTTTCCGACCGTGGTCGGCTCCACGCCTACCGATAGATAGGTAATGGGTGCGGGTGGGCGCCCAGTTCAGGCGGACCGTGTCCATGTCGTTGACCGTTGCCATTGTCGGACGCACCAATGTAGGGAAGTCGACGTTATTCAACCGTCTTGTGGGAAGGCGGTTAGCGCTGGTGGACGATCGGCCAGGCGTCACGCGTGACCTACGCGAGGGCGAGGCGCGAATTGGCGATCTGCGGTTCACGGTGCTCGACACCGCCGGACTGGAAACCGCCACGGATGAATCCCTGGAAGGCCGGATGCGCCGGTTGACGGAACGCGCGGTCCGGATGGCGGACCTATGCCTGTTTCTCGTGGATGCGCGGGCCGGGATACTGGCCGGGGACCGGGAGCTGGCCGACATGTTGCGGCGCCATTCGGCGACGGTGGTTCTTGCGGCGAACAAGGCCGAGAGTCCCGCCGCCGACGCGGGAGTGTTTGAAGCATACGGACTGGGCTTCGGTGATCCTGTCAGGATTTCGGCCGAACATGGTATCGGCCTCGATAGTCTGCACTCCCGGCTTACGCCCCTGTCGGAGGGAGATGCCGGTGGAATGGCCGCCCCGGGGTCACGGTCTGGGCCGGAACCGGGAAGCACGGATCGTTCGTTGCGGGTCGCCGTGGTCGGGCGTCCGAACGCGGGAAAGTCGACCCTGATCAACCGGATTATCGGTGAGGAGCGCTTGCTCACGGGTCCGGAGGCTGGAATCACACGCGACGCGATCGGCCTCGAAATGGTATGGTGCGGCGCGCGCACCAAGATATTCGATACCGCTGGAATGCGTAGAAAGGCAAAGGTTAGCGACAGGGTAGAGAAGCTTTCGGTATCCGACGGATTGCGGGCTGTGAGGTTTGCGGAAGTCGTAATCCTGCTGCTCGACGCGGCCATTCCTTTCGAGCAGCAGGATCTGCGCATTGCCGATCTGGCCGAGCGGGAAGGCAGGGCCATCGTGGTCGCGCTGAACAAATGGGACTTGCAGGATCTCAGAAAAGCCGGTCTTCCGGATCTAAGGAAACGGTTTGAACGTCTTCTGCCGCAGCTTCGCGGCGCACCTTTGGTGCCTGTGTCGGCAATGACCGGTCAGGGGCTCGCGGAACTGCATTCCGCCGTCCTGAGAGCGCATGACATCTGGAACCGACGCGTGCCGACGGCGAAACTGAATCAATGGCTTGCCCAAATGGTCGTCGCGCATCCACCGCCCGCCCCGGGCGGGCGCCGTGTCAGATTGCGGTACATTACCCAGGCGGGCTCCAGGCCGCCGGGCTTTGTCGTCATGTGCAGCCACCCCGAGAGGATTCCCGCCAGTTACATCCGGTATCTTGTCAACGGTTTGCGCGAGGATTTCGACATGCCCGGCACCCCGATCCGGTTTCATCTTCGCAGCCAGGCGGACCGGAATCCCTACCGGGAAAAAAGGAAACCCGCCCCATCCCGGCTTCGCAAGCATCTTGAAAGAAAGGTACGGAGCGGATAGCGGGTCGTACTGGACAGCCGTTACCGGATACTCCGGCGGCCGCTGGGGCGGTTCAGTCGCCGGAAGCGGCCATTATTTGTGCGGTTCCGGGTAAAAAGCTGGTCCAGCGCGGTTGGACCGTTTCATGAGTTCCACACGCCAGTCACCCGCGGTTTTCCGGATCCTCCAGTCCCTGGCTTTAAGGCCCCTGGCGGCGAATCGCCTGATCACTCATGCCAGTGACCCTATCCCTCGCGATATAGCTCCGCGGCGTTCGAAGAACGCCGACGGGCCGCGACCGAAACGGGGCGAGACGGCGCATCCCGAAGCGCTGCGCTGGTGGAAATCCCTCACGCCCGAGCGGTGGGAGGCCGCCGTCAGGGAGTTCCAGATCTGCGGAAAAGAGCGGGATTGGGCCTTGGCCCGAACCGAAAGACAGATCATCGAGGCCGCCGCTCGGATGTGGAGTGGTATCGCGCGGCCGGGCTGGGACGCTTGGCAGAAAAACCGAAAGCCACCGAAAACCAAGTCACTCGACCTCGCTCTCCGCACACGCTGATTTCAGCCAGACAGGCACCGGCGCGGGCAATCCTTCTCGCGCCCGTCCCCGGAAGCCTTATTCCCCGTTCCCCTTCGCCCCTTCGGGCCAGAGCGCGTCCAGCGG
>JAPOUP010000083.1 GCA_026708635.1 Rhodobacter sp. | reverse complement strand
GATCTATGGCGCCGCGACGGTGCCGTTGCATCCGTGAATAACGCCCGTCGACCATATTGGCCCACACGGGTTCCGGGGTCGCCCGCCCTTCGCCTCATTCGCTCGCGCCGCCACCGTCCCGGCAGTTGGGGCGACGCGCGCGGCCAGGGCGAACCCCGCCAAAGGCCCCTCGGATGGGCTTCCTCGACGTGCCGCGGCACGTCGGTTGCCTAGACGGGAATCACTTCAGTCATACGTGATCCGGTGGAACGAGACCCGTCAGGTGGCCGATGTTCTTGATGCCGATTTTCAGATGCGCGAACGGCCGCGCGCGGACAAGCCGCTTATTCATGTACGCTTCGAAAGTCAGGCGTTGGACGTCAATGTCGTGACATAGTGAGACGAAACGCTCGCGCCGGGTGTCCGACCTGTAATAGGCGTCCTGCATCGAACGGAGAACCCGGAATACGGTCTTGTGCTCGTCCATGAAGAGGCGGCGGGCGAGCCGGAGATCGCGGGCCCGTCCTGACTTCAGTGCCGTCGCGCACGCCTTGGCCGCCACGCGGCCCCCGACCATTGCGTAGTATATGCCTTCGCCGGAACTGGGCGCCACGACACCCGCGGCGTCTCCCGCGAGCACAAGATCGCGCCCGTTGTCCCATCGGCTGAGCGGCTTCAGCGGTATCGGCGCGCCCTCGGCCCGCACGGTCTCGCAGTCATCAAGGCCGCTGGCGGCCCTGAGATCGGCCGTCGCCCTCTTTAGGTCGACGGCGCCCACCGCGGTTCCCATGCCGACGCTGGCCAACGCTCCATGCGGAAAGACCCAGCCGTAGAAATCCGGACTGATCGCCCCGTCATAGACAACGTCGCAGCGGTCGGGGTGATACTCGCCACGTGGTCCGGGCGCCTTTACGATCTCGTGATAGGCCATGACATAGGGAATGGTATCGCCGCCCTTCAACTCGGCCCGCGCCACCTTGGAGCGCGCGCCATCGGCCCCGATCACAAACCTGGCGTCCAGATGATTCTCGCCGCCGCCCGCCTTGTCGCGGTAGAACACGCGGGCGCAACCCGCGTCCCGCTCTATCCGCAGGAAAGTCCCGGTCCGACGCACCGCACCGGCGGTTGCGGCGCGGGACCGCAGGAATTCATCGAAGAACTCCCGCTCAACCATGCCGACGAATCCGTTCTCTATCGGGATGTCCACCCTGCGTCCCGAGGGCGAAATCATCCGCGCCGTGGTGATCCGCGCCACGAGCTGGGTGTCCGGAATGTCGAAGTCCGCAATCGCGCGCGGTGGAATCGCGCCGCCGCAGGGCTTGATCCGCCCGTCCCGGTCAAGAAGCGAAACCCTGTGACCGCTACGCGCCAGGTCCTCGGCGGCCGTCGCTCCCGCAGGGCCGCCACCCACGACGACAACGTCAAAATCCACGCTCATTCTCCCACCAGCACCCCGCTCGATCCTGGACTGCGCGTCTCGATGATCCTGGCCGCCATAAATGCCGTACAGGCGAAGAGCAGCGCCTCCGCAAAAAAGACTATGCCAAATGCCTCCGCATCGGCCATCACCCGGCGCAGTATGTCAACGGCCGCGGCACCCAGAAGACCCCCGAAACCCGCCGCGAGCGCCTGCCCCGCGCCCCAGAGCCCCATACGCGTTCCTTCCCGGGAGCTTCGGCCCTGCCCGGCAAGGGCCATCATCGAACCGATCGCCGCGACCGCAAACATTCCGTTGAAAAAACCAAGGAGAACAACGGCATGGATAAGCGGTGCCCCGGGTCCCTGCGATCCAAGCGCCGCTATCGCCGTAAGACTGAGCGCCGACCCGACGCACGCTACGATCACCCATCCGCGCAACGTGCCGATACCCAGGCCGGAGATCGCGACACCAACCGATACCATCCCGACGAACACGCCGCCGTTCTGCGCGCCCGAGAGCGTTGTCGACTGACCCGGCGTGAAAGCGAATACAAGCCCCGCGTATGGCTCGAGGATCAGTTCCTGCATGAAATAGGCGGTCATCGACAGGAACACGAAGATAGTGAAATCGCGCGTTTTCCGTTCCGACCAGACTTCACGGAGCCCTTCCAGGAAGGGCATGGATTCCCGTTTGCGAACGATCCCAAGCCCCCGTTCGACCCCGGCGACGGCGAGGCATGTCAACAGGGACGCCGCGGCGCATATCGCCGCAACGATCCAGATCAGGCGCTCTGCGCTGTAAGGATCCAGCGCCGCGCCCATACCGCCGGCACAGACGGCTATGCCGGCAACCATCATCAGCCATGTGATCGTTGCCGCCGCCGCGCGCCTCTCGGGGGCCGTGGAGGTCGCAAGCAGCGCCAGCAGGGACGTTCCGCAGGCCCCGACCCCGACCCCGATCAACGCGTAGGACATGATCGACAACGCCAGTCCAAGTGGAAAGCTTTCTGCCAGCACCGCGATGCTTGAAGCCGCGCCGATACCCCCCAGCGCCAGCGCCAGCATGCCGCCGACGATCCAGCGCGTTCGCCTGCCACCCCTGTCCGACGCAAAGCCCCATTTAGGACGCGAGATCTGGATGCCGTAGTGCAGGGCCACGAGAAGGCCGGGCATGACCGCGGGCAACGCCAGTTCCACTACCATAAGGCGATTGAGCGTCGAGGTGGCGATTACGACAATCGCGCCAAGACACATCTGCACAAGCCCTAGCCGGACAATCGAAATCCAGGACAGCGTCACGGCATGATCCCCAGGGTGCGGATCCCGAAAGCCGTGATCATCATGCCCGTGATGTAGAGAGCCACGCCCGTCCCGTTATACCAGGGAGCCTTGAGCTTCGGGTCGCGCAGCAGCACCCTCATCGCCAGAAACTGGCCGACCAGCGCCGAGAGAACGGATAGGGCGTGCCAGGGTCGGTCCCAGTAAACCAGCATCGCGATCACCGCAAGCTGGGGCCATGCCATCATCCAGCACGCGAGACGCGCCGCGCGCTCCGGTCCCAGCGTAACCGGCAGCGAGTTCACCCCGGTCCGCCGGTCGCCCTCGAGGGCCTTGAAGTCGTTGAGGGTCATGATTCCGTGCGCGCCGATTCCGTAAAGCAGCGCGACCGCCACGACGGGCCATCCCGGCGCGCCCGAGGCCAGCACCGCGGCTCCGGTGAACCACGGCAGGCTTTCGTAACTCAGCCCCACCACACCGGGACCGAGCACGCCCGAGCGCTTCAGCCGCACCGGCTTCGCCGAATAGGCCCAGGCCGCCGACACGGCGAGAACCGTCGCGCCGAACCCCCAGGGTCCAAGCCACCATCCCAGAAAAAACGCGAGCAGGCTCATGAAGAGGGCGATCCAAAGCCCCCAGCGACCCGGAACCAGGCCCGAGGGAATGGGACGGTCGGGCTCGTTTATCATATCGACGTGACGGTCGCACCAATCGTTCGCCGCCTGGCTCATCCCGCAGACGACCGGGCCGGCGAGAACGATTCCGAGAATGACCAGATCCCATTTGCCGGCCGGCGAAACCCCCGCCGATACCGCGCCGCAAAGATAGGCCCACATGGGCGGAAACCATGTCACCGGCTTGATCAGCCTCAGCATCGCCGTCGGCTGGGGCATGGCCATGGTCTTCGGATCTGCGGTTAAGCCCATTCGCCGGACCTGCCTTTCAACCCGTTTGGTCGGGAGCGGAACAAACGGCGGGACGGCCGGTCAGCCGTCCCGCTCCAGAAGTCCGCATTTGCGGAGTTTCAGATATAGGCTCTGCCGCGACAGACCCAGCATCTGCGCCGCAGCGGTGCGGTTATTTCCCGTCAGCTCGACAGCCGCTCCGATGCACATCCGTTCGACGACGTCATTGGTTTCGGCGACGATTTCCTTCAGTGTCGCGGACCCCACGAGGTCGACGACGTTCTGGTTGGGCGCATCGGTCTGGTTCGCGGCCTGCCTGACGCCGCGCATCGCCTCCATGCGCCCGATGTCCCTGAACACAAGGCCCACCGCGGGCCTGTCCTGCTCATCCAGGTAGACGGTCGAGATCTCCACGGAACGCTTCGGACCGAATTCGCTCGACAGACGCGTCGAATAGACCTGCATGCGGCCCAGCCTCAGGGTATTGTCCAGCAGGATCTTGAGATCGACCTGTCCCCGCTGCAGGAAATCGGCCAGACTTCTTGCTCTAAGCTCCTGGAGGCCGCTTAAGCCAGTCAGGTCGAGAAAGGCCTCGTTCACATCCTTGATGACGCCCTTGGGAGTGCAGATGACGATGGCGTCGGTACTCTTCAGGAAGAGCGCGTGCAGGTTCCGGACCAGCCGGTCCGGCTCCGTCTTCACGACGGCGGCGGGCGAAATCCGACAGAAAAACAGTCTCTCGCCGATCGTACGGAAGATCCTCGGCGCCACATTGACGGCTTCACGCGTCCGGACCGTCTGCAGGGACATCTCGGATTCGAACTCCGATACCGCCACCGAATGCAGCTTCTCGACGAAGTCACCGTCAGCGAACCCTTCGAACTGCTTCGCGAGCGAAGCGCCGACAAGGGAGTCCACCGTCGTACCGAATAGCATCGCGGCGGCCGTATTGGCATCCCTGACCCGTCCATCCGACGACATGAAAACAAGCGCCTCGGCCGTATTCGCCATAAGCATCCGGTATCGCGCGTCGAACTCCCGCCGCCGTTCGTATCCCTCCTCGAGCGAGATCTGGGCCAGAACGAGCTGCTCCTGTGTTTCGGCGACGGCGCGAAGATCATGCCCGACCATCAGAACCGCCGCTTCCCGTCCAAAGGCGTGGAACGAATAGCGTACCGGGTATTGCCAGTTTTCGCCGTCGGTATGGTTGAGCTCCACGCGTTTGGGGACATGCCCATTGTCCCGCAGCGCGCTGAGCGCCCTGTCGTACTTGGGAATGCTCTCCGATGTCAGGAATTCCCGCATCGGCCGCCCGACCCAGTCGCCCAGCCGACCGCTATCCCGCGACTCGCGGCCGATGACGACGGATTCTATCATATCTTCGGCGGAAACGACGAAGGTCAGATCGGAGGCCGCGGCCAGTATGTCGTTGAAACACCGCGGGGCGATACCGGGAGCCGACCCGTGGACCCGGCTGTAATGGCCTTCGTTGTTCATTGGCTTATCCCCTCTTTTTCGAGGCCGCGTCGCCTGCGCAGGGCGTCCAGTGCGACGTCGATGTCTTTCGTGACGAGATCGGCTCCGGTCTCACGCTCCAGCGCCTGACGGTGATCGAGAACGGCTCCGCCAAGGAATATGGGCAGGTGCCGGTCCGTCAGCTGCCGGACGCGGCTGATCGCGGTCGCCGCCCTTTCCAGACCGACGAGCGATGAAAGGGAAATCATCAGGCAGTCATAGCTCTTCACGCTCAGCCGTTTCAGCAGCTCGTCCACGGTACAGTTCGACATAAGGGCAACGGAATTGCCCGTCCTGCGGAGCTGTTTCGCCAGGACCGCCGGCCCGATGAAGTGATCCTCGCGCCTCAGCGAAACCAGAAGGATCGAAAACCCCTCGGCGAGCGGGTCGACGTGACCGTAATCCCCTTCGAGAAACCTGCAGAACCCATGAAGGCGCGCGGAGGCGCGCGACACCTCCGCGAAACTCATCGTGTCATCGACCCAACCCTCACCCAGGTCACGGGCGGCGTCGGGGATGCAGAAGTCGATGATGTCGTTCTCTCCGATCCCGAGCGACTCCATCGCCTCCTTAAGCCCCTCGTTGGAGAAAGGCTCATCGGCGCGCGACGCCTCCAAAAGCGCCGCGCGCGCCTCGTCCAGCCGCTTCCTGCGGTGCGCAAGGGGTTTTTCGCTCAATGTCCTGATAACCGTCCGGGCCAGCCCATCGACGGGCAGCCCGGTTCCGGAGCCCGGCTTGGACTTGCCGATCTTTCCCGCCACGGCACCGATCCTCAAGGAACCGGAAGGCCACCGCTCCGGTATCGGCGGTGACCCTATGGATGTCAGCGCTGATAGTCTCTTTTTTCCCGCCATGGCACCGATCCTCAAGGAACTGGCAAGGCCACCGCTACGGCGTCGGCGGTGACCCTGTGGATGTCAGCGCGCATAGTCTCTTTCAAAAGGACCGCGATGTCAAAGAAATTAGACAGTTGGCGGCGGGGCATGGAAAATTCGCGTGATTTATGAAGTTATACATTAACTATCAATGGATTATTTCCCAGCCAATATGGCTTTCGGGGCGTATCCGCAAAAATCTCTCGATCAATGTGTAAGTTTTGGTTGACACATCTTTATAATGACCGTTACGCTGCTTGCGATCGGCTGCGGGAGTGAATTTTAGGGAGTGGATAATGGGCATGCAGTCCGTTTGCGCGGGAGGCCAGGCGACGCTCTACACGCCGGAGCAGCGTACGCGGCGCGACCGGTCGATCTGGACGGTCGTTCAGGGCGTGCTCGCCCCGCTGCAGTTCCTCGCGTTCGCGGTATCCCTGGCGCTGGTCCTGAGGTTTCTGGTCACCGGCGACGGATACGGGGCCGCGACCTGGTCGATCGTGGTCAAGACGGGTTTTCTCTACCTGATCATGATCACCGGAGCCATCTGGGAAAAGGAGGTCTTCGGACAGTATCTGCTCGCGCCCGCGTTCTACTGGGAGGACATGTTCAGCTTCGCGGTCATCGCGCTGCATACACTGTATCTTATCGTCCTGTTCGGGAACGCGCTCTCACCGGAGGCGCAGATGCTGGTCGCGCTGGCGGCCTACCTTCTCTATGTCATCAACGCCGGTCAGTTCCTGCTCAAGCTCCGCCGCGCGCGCCTGCAGTCCGGGGTGGTCCCGTGAAGGATCTGGCGACAGGGTGCCGCGACGTTCCGCTGCTTCGCGAGCGTGGACAGCGCGAGGTCTTCTGCGGCCTTACGGCCATCGTCTGGCTGCACCGGAAAATGCAGGATGCCTTTTTCCTCGTCGTCGGCTCCCGGACCTGCGCCCATCTCCTCCAGAGCGCGGCCGGTGTCATGATTTTCGCGGAACCGCGGTTCGGCACGCTGATCCTCGAGGAAACCGATCTCGCCGGACTTGCCGACGCCCACGACGAGCTTGACCGCGAGGTCGAGAAACTGCTCTCGAGAAGATCGGACATACGCAGACTGTTTCTGGTGGGCTCGTGCCCTTCGGAAGTCATAAAGCTCGACCTGGAAAAGGCGGCCGAGCGCCTGTCGGCGCGGCACGCGCCGGGCACCCGGGTGGTGAACTTCTCCGGTTCGGGTATCGAAACCACGTTCACCCAGGGCGAGGATGCCTGCCTCGCCGCCATAGCGCAGGGGCTGCCCGCGACGGAGAAGCGCCAGCTCGTGCTGGCCGGCGCCCTTCCGGACGTGGCCCAGCGGCAGGCGCTTGACCTTCTGGAACGGATGGGCGTCGGCCCGGTCGCCGTTCTTCCGACGATGGACGCCGGTGATCCCCTGGCGGTGGGGACGAACACGGTTTTCGCTCTCGTCCAGCCGTTTCTGGCCGAAACGCACGCCGCGCTGGTCCGGCGCGGCGCCCGCCACATCCCCGCGGCCTTCCCGTTCGGTGAGCAGGGCACCACCGCCTGGCTCCGCGCCATCGCGCGGGAGTTCGGCGTCGATGACGCGACCTTCGAGACCGTCACCGCCGCCCCCCGGGACCGCGCCCGCCGCGCCGTGGCCCGCGCGGCCGAGCCGCTTTCCGGACGGTCGCTGTTCCTGTTTCCGGACAGCCAGCTCGAAATCCCCCTTGCCCGCTTCCTCACCCGCGAGTGCGGCATGAGAGCCATTGAGATCGGCACGCCCTACGTTCACCGTGATATCGTCGGCCCGGACATGGAGCTGATCGCGGACGATCCGGTTTTCTCCGAAGGACAGGATGTCGAACGGCAGCTGGACCGCGCCCGCGCGGCGTGTCCAGACCTGACGGTCTGCGGCCTCGGCCTAGCCAACCCGCTCGAGGCGGAGGGGCTGACCACCAAATGGGCCATCGAACTCGTTTTCACCCCCATCCATTTCTACGAGCAGGCGGGTGATCTCGCCGGCCTGTTCTCGCGCCCGATCCGTCGCCGGGAGACCCTGCGCCTGGAGATGGCGGGATGAAGCTGTCGGTATGGACATACGAGGGTCCGCCGCATGTCGGGGCGATGCGCGTCGCCACTGGCATGACCGGCCTTCACTACGTCCTGCACGCGCCCCAGGGCGACACTTACGCGGACCTTCTATTCACGATGATCGAGCGGCGCGGCCACCGCCCTCCGGTCACCTACACCACTTTCCAGGCCAGGGACCTGGGGGCGGATACCGCCGATCTCTTCAGGACCGCCTGCCAGGGGGCGGTTGAGCGGTTCAGGCCGGAGGCGCTGATCGTCGGCGCCTCGTGCACCGCGGAACTTATCCAGGATGACCCGGGCGGCATGGCGGAGGCCATGGGACTGGACATCCCGGTCATTCCGCTCGAACTCCCGAGCTACCAGCGCAAGGAGAACTTCGGGGCCGACGAGACGTTCTTCCGGATCGTTCGCGCGCTCGCGGGTCCGATGGCGCGGACGGCGCGGACATCCTGCAACCTGATCGGGCCGACCGCGCTCGGCTTCCGCCATCGGGACGATATCACCGAACTGACGGCGCTGCTGGGCGATATGGACGTGGCGGTCAACGCGGTCGCGCCAATGGGCGCGGCGCCTGGCGACATCCGCCGTCTGGGTCAGGCGCATTTCAATGTGCTCATGTACCCCGAAACCGGCGAGAGCGCCTGTCGGTGGATGGAACGCGAGCTTGGCCTGCCCTATACCCGTACCATCCCGATCGGAGTCGGTGCCTGCCGGGATTTCCTCGACGAGGTCAGCGGGCTCACGGGCAGGCCTCCCAGACTTGAGACCGATCGGCTGCGCATGCCCTGGTATTCGGCGAGCGTCGATTCAACCTATCTGACCGGCAAGCGGGTGTTTATTTTCGGGGATGGCACGCATGCCGCCGCCGCCGCCCGCGTCGCGCGCGACGAACTGGGCTTCGAGGTGGCGGGCATTGGCTGCTACAACCGCGAGCGGGCACGGATGATCCGCGCCCTCGCCCGCGATTACGGTGTCGAGGCGCTGGTCACCGACGACTATCTCGAGGTCGAGGCCCGCATCGCCGACCTGGCGCCCGAGTTGATTCTCGGTACCCAGATGGAGCGCCATATCGGCAAGCGGCTCGGAATTCCCTGCGCCGTCATATCCGCTCCGGTCCACGTGCAGGATTTCCCGGCGCGCTACAGTCCGCAGATGGGGATCGAGGGCGCGAACGTCATTTTCGATACCTGGATCCATCCGCTGGTGATGGGTCTGGAAGAGCATCTGCTTCACATGTTCCGCGACGATTTCGAGTTCAATGACGCCGCCGGAGCCACGCATCTCGGTCACGGGGCGACATCGCCCGGATCCGGTGGCGTAACATGCGAATCCTCCCGCGAAACCGACCGGCGGACAGGCGGCGCGGCGGATATCCTCTGGCTCGCCGATGCCGAGACCGAGCTTCGGAAGGTGCCGTTCTTCGTCCGCGGCAAGGCCAGGCGCAACACGGAGAGCTTCGCCGCGGAACGCGGACTGACACGGATCGGTATCGATACCCTATATGAGGCGAAGGCCCATTTTGCGCGATGAAGTGACGATATCAGGCGAGGCGGCCCCCTACAGCGTGGTTGTCATCACGCTCGATTTCCATGCGGCGGGGCCCATTGAAAAGGCCGCCCGGCGGCTGTGCCGGGATTTCCCGGGACTGACCGTGTCGGTCCATGCCGCCGCGGAATGGGCCGAGTCGCCCGGCAGGCTGGAGGCCGCGGTCCGCGCCGTCGAGACCGGTGACATCGTGATCACCTCGCTTCTTTTCCTTGAGGAGCATGTCGCCCCGATCCTTCCCGCGCTCACGGCCCGGCGCCGGAACTGCGACGCTATGGTGGGCATCATCTCGGATCCCGCGATCGTGCATACGACGTTGCTGGGCGAGCTGGACATGAGCGCGCCGTCGTCGGGCATCATGAAGCTCCTCAGGCGGCTCAGGGGCTCGTCGAAATCATCCACCGCGGACGGCAAGCGCAAGATGCGCTTTCTCAGACGCCTGCCGCTCATTCTCAGGTACATTCCCGGCAAGGCCCAGGATCTCAGGACCTGGTTCCTGACGATGCAGTATTGGCTTGCGTCCTCCGACGAGAACGTGGAGCGCATGATCCGCCTGCTGATCTCGAGGCATTCGCGGAATCCGCATTGGCGGGGAGGCATGGTGGCCGCCCCCGAAGTCTACCCGGATACCGGCCTGTATCACCCGGATCTCGGGAGCCGCATAACCTCCGATCCAGGCGAGCTGCCCAACGTGAGCGCGCCCCTTGGCACGGTCGGTCTCCTGATGATGCGCTCGTATGTCATCTCCTCGGACACCGCGCATTACGACGCGGTGATCCGGGCGCTGGAGGCGCGCGGGTTACGGGTTATTCCCGCCTTCGCCGGCGGTCTCGACGCCCGGCCGGCGGTCGACGCGTTCTTCAGGGACGGGAAGGGCGCGAGGATCGACGCGCTGCTTTCCCTGACCGGTTTCTCGCTGGTCGGCGGTCCGGCCTACAACGACAATGACGCGGCGATCGGGGTGCTGAAGTCCCTCGACATTCCATACATCGCCGCGCACCCGCTGGAGTTCCAGACGATCGAGCAATGGGAGGCCTCGCCGCAGGGACTCGGGCCGATCGAAACCACCATGCTGGTCGCCCTGCCGGAACTCGACGGAGCCACCGCGCCAACGGTGTTCGCCGGCAGGCAGGGCGAGGCGGCCGGCGGCGACCGCGCGATGGCCCCGTCGGCGGAGCGGGTCGAGCGACTCGCGGACCGCGTGCTGAAGCAGGTCAGGCTCCGCCGCTCGGAACCGGGGGACCGCAGGCTCGCCATCGTCCTTTTCGGCTTTCCGCCCAATGCCGGCGCCGCCGGAACCGCGGCCTATCTGGATGTCTTCAGGTCACTGTTCAACACGCTTCACGCGCTCAAACGCGACGGTTACGACCTGGTTCCTCCCGAAACGGTCGAGGAGCTGAGGGATCTGGTGCTTGGCGGCAACGCCATGACATACGGGCAGGACGCGAACGTCGCCGCCGAGGTCCCGGCTGACCGGATCGTCGCCGAAACGCCCTGGCTCGACGAGATCGAGGAGGTTTGGGGTCCCGCGCCGGGGCGCGCCCAGTCGGACGGGCGCGGCGTCTTCATTCTCGGGCATCGGTTCGGCAGCGTCTTCGTCGGCGTCCAGCCGGCCTTCGGCTACGAAGGCGACCCGATGCGGCTCCTGTTTGAAAAGGGCTTCGCGCCCACGCATGCCTTCGTCCAGTTCTACCTCTGGCTCCGGAACGTTTTCGGGGCGGACGCGGTTCTGCATTTCGGCATGCACGGCGCGCTGGAATTCATGCCGGGAAAACAGACCGGCCTGGGCGCGTCCTGCTGGCCTGACCGGCTGATCGGCGATCTGCCCAACATATATCTTTACGCCGCCAACAATCCGTCGGAAGCGACGCTCGCCAAACGTCGCACCGCGGCGGTCACCGTCTCGCATCTTACGCCTCCCCTTGCCAGCGCCGGTCTGTACAAGGGTCTCGCGGAACTCAAGCACAGCCTGACGCGGTGGCGCGAACTGCCTCCGGACGACGGCGAGCGCGCCCAGCTGGAGGAACTGATTTCCGAGCAGGCCGAGACGGTCGATCTCGATGGCCATTGCCCGGAGGATCTCTGGCTGAGGCTTCTGGAGACCGAAGACGCGCTGATCCCCGACGGTCTCCACGTCGTGGGGGAGGCGCTCTCGGCGGAGGCCCGCGAGCGGTACCTTTCCCTGGTGAGCGAGGCGGACGTTTCGGCGCGTGACCGCGTTGACGCGGCGCTCAGGGAGGACACCGAGATCCCGGCCCTTCTGCGCGCGCTTTCGGGCCGTTTCACCGCGCCGGTCCCCGGCGGTGACCTGATCCGTAACGCCGATATCGTGCCGACGGGCCGCAACATCCATGCTTTCGACCCGTTCCGGATGCCGACCGAATACGCCTGCCGCGACGGAGCGCGCCAGGCGGCCCTTCTGCTCACGAAACACCGGAAACTGCCCCGCTCGGTGGCGCTCGTGCTATGGGGCAGCGACAACATCAAGACCGATGGCTGCCCCATCGGGCAGGCTCTGGCGCTGATTGGCGCGAAACCCCGATTCGACAGTTTTGGCCGACTCTCCGGGGCGGATCTCGTTTCGTTGGAGGAACTCGGCCGCCCCCGTATCGATGTCGTCCTGACCCTCTCGGGCATCTTCCGCGATCTCCTGCCGCTGCAGACACGGCTACTCGCCGACGCCGCGCTGAAGGCGGCGATGGCGGACGAGCCGGAAGACCGGAACTATATCCGCGCGCACACGCTCGCGCACATGGAGAGAACCGGCTGCACGATGCGCGAGGCGGCGCTCCGGGTCTTCTCGAACGCCGAAGGCGCCTACGGATCGAACGTCAACCATTTGGTTGACAGCTCGGCCTTCGGCGACGAGGACGAACTCGCCGACGCCTATCAGGCGCGGAAGTGCTACGCCTACGGCACGGACGGCAAGGCCGTGCGCAGCGCGGAGCTACTGCAGGAGACGCTGAAGACGGTCGAGGTGGCCTACCAGAACCTCGAGAGCGTCGAGCTCGGCGTCACGACCGTCGACCATTATTTCGACACTCTCGGCGGGATAAGCCGTGCGGTAAGGCGCGCCCGCGGGCGGGAGGCGGCGGTCTACGTCAGTGACCAGACGCGCGGTTCCGGCAAGATCCGCACGCTCGCGGACCAGATCGCGCTGGAAACCAGGTCGCGCAGCCTGAATCCGCGCTTTTACGAACCGCTGCTGGAACACGGCGCCGAAGGCGTGCGCCAGATCGAGGCGCATCTATCCAACACGCTTGGCTGGTCAGCGACCACGGGCGCGGTCGAGCCCTGGGTCTACTCGCGCCTGTCCGAAACATTCGTTCTGGACGAGACCATGCGCGACCGGCTCGCCGAACTGAATCCAGTCGCTTCGTCGAGGATGGCGAACCGGCTGCTGGAAGCCTCGGACCGCGCCTACTGGACGCCGGACGAGGGCACTCTCGCCGCTTTGAGGAACGCCGCCGACGCGCTGGAAGACCGCGTTGAGGGCATACCGGCCGAATGACAGGAGACTCCCCATGAGCCCACTAGATGACTTGACCTTCCGCACAGGCGGGGACGGCGAGGGATCGGTTCAGGTCCATCAGGATCCATCGGCGAGAATCGAGGGCGCCAAGGTCTTCTCGGTCTACGGAAAGGGCGGGATCGGCAAGTCGACGACGTCCTCCAATCTCTCGGCGGCCTTCGCCAGTCTGGGCAGGCGTGTCCTTCAGATCGGATGCGATCCGAAGCACGATTCAACCTTTACGCTTACCGGGCATCTGCAGCCCACCGTCATCGACATCCTGAAGGAAGTCGATTTCCACGCGGAGGAGCTCCGCCCGGAGGACTTCATGACCAGGGGCTGGGGTGGCGTGATGTGCGTGGAGGCGGGCGGGCCGCCGGCGGGCACCGGCTGCGGAGGCTACGTCGTGGGCCAGACGGTGAAGCTGCTGAAACAGCACCATATGCTCGAGGACACCGATGTCGTGATCTTCGATGTATTGGGTGACGTGGTCTGCGGCGGGTTCGCGGCCCCGCTGCAGCACGCCGACCGCGCGGTGATCGTCACCGCCAACGACTTCGATTCCATTTACGCGATGAACAGGATCATCGCGGCGGTGCAGGCGAAGTCGGCGAATTACAAGGTCAGGCTCGCGGGCTGCGTCGCGAACAGGTCGAAAGACACCGATGAGGTCGACCGCTACTGCGGCACGGTCGGGTTCAGGCGAATCTCGCATATGCCCGACGTGGACGCGATCCGGCGATCGAGGCTCAAGAAAAAGACGCTCTTCGAGATGGACGACGACGAGGACATCCTTCGCTGCCGCGCGGAGTACGTCCGCCTTGCCGAGACCCTGTGGAACGGTACCGAGCCATTGGCGCCCGAACCGATGAAGGACCGCGACATCTTCGAACTCCTGGGATTCGACTGATGGCGGCGGGCCGTGACGTAACGAAGGGACGCGCCTGCCGGCGCGGCGGTTTCCGGGCGGGAGCCGTGTCGCCATCCGGGCACTCCGCATGACGTATGAAGCCACACTCTCGCGTGTCGAAACCTATTTCGACCGAACGGCGACGCGCACCTGGGAGCGTCTTACCAGCGACGCGCCGGTCAGTTCCATCCGCGAGACCGTCCGGCGCGGCCGTGATCGGATGCGTGAGCTCATGCTCTCGCGTCTGCCTAGGGATCTGGCCGGGGCGCGCGTTCTGGACGCGGGCTGCGGGGCGGGACAGATGACCGCCGAACTGGCCCGGCGCGGGGCCGATGTGGTGGCGGCCGACATATCGCCCTCGCTTGTCGGTATCGCGCGCCGTCGCCTTGACGGGCGCCACCACGGACGCGTGCGGTTTTTCGTGGGTGACATGCTCTCTCGGGAACTGGGCGAATTCGACCATGTGGTGGCGATGGACAGCCTGATCTACTACGACGCCACGGACATCCTTGCGGCGCTTGAGGGTCTCGGGGAACGGACCCGCGCCAACATCGTTTTCTCCGTCGCGCCGAGGACGCCGCTCCTGGTGTTCATGTGGCGCGCCGGGAGGCTCTTTCCGCGGTCCGAGCGGTCCCCCGCGATTGTTCCGCATTCGGCGCGGCGCCTGTCGGCGCTATTGGCGGGGAGGGGCGGAATCTCGACCGTAGGCCGCGTGACCGGTGGATTCTATTTTTCCGAAGCGCTGGAGTACAGGGCGTGACCTTCCTTCGGGCGCATGGGCTGAAGAACCTCGGAACCAGGTTCATGCCGTTTTCGGACGCGGCCAGCGACGCGCTGCCGATGGGAGAGCTTCTTCGCCTTTCGCTTTTCCAGGTTTCGGTCGGAATGGCCACGGTTATGCTCCTGGGCACGCTGAACCGCGTCATGATCGTGGAGCTTAGCGTGCCCGCGATGATCGTCGCGGTCATGATTGCCCTGCCCGTCCTCATCGCTCCCTTCCGCGCCATTCTGGGGTTTCGCTCAGACACCTACCGCAGCGCGATCGGCTGGAAACGCATCCCCTATCTCTGGTTCGGCTCGCTCTGGCAGATGGGAGGGCTCGCGGTGATGCCTTTCGCCCTCCTCGTGCTGGGAGGCGATCCGGTTCATGACGTTCCCTTCGCGGGCGAGGTGCTGGCCGCGCTCGCGTTCCTGATGACCGGGCTTGGGCTGCACATGACCCAGACCGCCGGTCTTGCCCTGGCCTCCGACCGCGCGACGGACGAGACGCGCCCGCGTGTCGTCGCGCTTCTTTACGTCATGTTCCTGGTAGGCATGGGGGTATCCGCATTGCTCGTGGGCTGGCTCCTGCGTGACTTCGACCCGATTCTCCTGGTAAGGGTCGTCCAGGGCGTGGCGCTCGCGGGCCTCGTCCTGAACCTCGTCGCGCTCTGGAAGCAGGAGCGCGTGACTCCAATGACCCGGCGGGAGCGCCTGGCGCCGCGGCCGCGTTTTTCGGATGCGTGGAACGATTTCCTGAACGGCGGCCAGGCGGGGCGGCTTCTGGTCACCGTTTTCCTTGGCACCATGGCCTTCAACATGCAGGACGTGCTGCTGGAGCCTTACGGTGGCGAGGTTCTGGGCCTTTCGGTTTCCGCGACGACGCTGCTGACGGCCCTTTGGGCGGGCGGCGCGCTTCTGGGCTTCGGGTTCGCGGCCCGCAAGCTTGGCGGCGGGGCCTGTCATTTCCGCCTCGCGTCCTCAGGACTTCTGGTCGGGCTCGCCGCGTTTTCGGCGGTGATCCTCTCGGCGCCTTTCGGTTCGCCGGCGCTCTTCTTTTTTGGAGCGTGGCTGATCGGTCTCGGCGGAGGCCTGTTCGCCGTCGCCACCCTGACGGCCGCCATGGCGCTACCGTCCGAGGGGCGGTCGGGCCGCGGCCTCGCGCTCGGCGCTTGGGGCGCCGCCCAGGCGACGGCGGTCGGGGTGTCGATCGCCATCGGGGGCACGCTCCGCGACGCGGTCACCGCCCAGGCGGTCGCCGGGCGTCTCGGGGACGCGCTGGCCTCTCCGGCCACCGGCTATTCCGTCGTTTATCACGTCGAGATAGCGCTTATTTTCATGACTCTCGTCGCGCTGGGTCCCCTCGTCCGGCGATCCTTCCGTCCCGAGACGAAGACCGGATCAGGTGGAATCGGTCTGGCCGACTTCCCTACGTGAGGCGCTGAAAGGAAACGATCATGCATAACGCCTTCTTCGCGAACTTCGATCTGGCCAGTCTGGCGATCTGGCTGTTCTGGATCTTCTTCGCCCTGCTCGTTTACTACCTTCAGCGCGAGAATATGCGCGAGGGCTATCCCCTGGAGGACGACGACGGAAACGCCGCCGCCAGCCAGGGGCCGTTCGCGATGCCTTCCGACAAGAGCTTTGTCCTGCCGCACGGACGCGGTTCGCTTGTCGTTCCGTCGGGCCAGAAGCCGGAGCGCGGAAACCTCGCCCTGCGCAAGACGTCCGGGGGAAGCGGCTTTCCGCTGGAGCCGACCGGAAACCCGATGACGGATGGCGTCGGACCCGCCTCATGGGCGCCGCGTCGTGACGAGCCGGAACTGGACGCGAAGGGGAATCCGAAAATCGTTCCGCTGCGCCATGCCACCGATTTCTTCGTATCGGCGGGATCCGACCCGAGGGGAATGCCGGTGATCTCCGGCGACAGGATGAAGGTCGGTACGGTTTCCGACATGTGGATCGACGAGCCCGAGCATCTGGTCCGGTACCTGGAAATCGATCTCGACGGCGGGGCGGGCCGTCGCCTCGTGCCGATGGGCATGGTTCGGATCTGGTTCGGCAGGGTGCTGGTTCAGTCCATCTACGCCGACCATTTCGGCGACGTGCCCGTCACGGCTTCGTCGGAGCGGATCACCCTGCTTGAGGAGGAACGCATCTGCGCCTATTATGGCGGCGGATATCTTTATGCCTCGAAGCACCGCTTCGAGCCGCAGATCTAGGGGACGCGCCATGGACGGGAAGCCCATCAAGGAGCCGATCGAGGGACTGCCCGATCTCCCGCCCGACGGGGAGCGCATCCTTTGGCAGGGCCGCCCCGATTGGTGGGCGCTGACAAAATCCGCGCTGGCGTTCTGGTGGGTCGCGGGCTATTTCGCGCTGCTCGCGCTCTGGCGTTTCCTCTCGGTTGTCGATCACATGCCGCTTCCGCAGGCCATCGGCGCTTCGGTTCCCCTCGTGGTTCTCGGCATGATCGTGGGAGCGCTGCTGTTGCTCACCGCGCTCATCCAGGCCCGCGCGACCGTCTATACGCTTACCGACCGCCGGGTCGCCATGCGGATAGGAGCGGCGCTTACCGTCACGCTCAACCTGCCATATACCCAGATCGGCAGCGCGGATCTCGATCTTCGGAACGACGGCACCGGCACCATCGCCCTCTCGACCGTCGGTGATGCGCGGCTAAGCTATCTCATGCTCTGGCCGCATGTCCGGCCGTGGCACATTCACGCGAAACCGTCGCTTCGGTGCATACCGGAGGCCCGTCGGGTGGCGGACATGATCGCCGAGGCCGCGACGGCCCGCATCACGACCCCGCGGATCTCCCGTCGCCCGGGAACGGTCCCGGTGACTACGATGGCCGCGCGTTAGGAGTGCGGGGAATGTCAGGTTACGCCACCGCCCGCGTCTATTCCGATCGGGACAGTATGCTGCCCCGCGGTCTGGTTCGCGGTATGCTGGGGCTCGTCTGCGCCGTGCTGGCGCTCGTCACTTTCGCGCGCGTCACCGACCGGCCGCTCGAAAGCGTGCCTCCGGTCTCTCCCGTCATCGCCGAGGCCCGGCTTATCCTGGAGTCCGACGCCGCTTCGGGCGCCGTCGCCGTGAGCGATATGGACGGCGCGCCGGTCGCCGACCTCTCTCCGGAGGAGGGTGGCTTCGTCGCCGGCGTCCACCGCGTGATCCTGCGGGAGCGTATCAGGCACCGCGTGAGCCTTGACAGCCCGGTGGTCCTTCAGAGTTTCGTGAACGGCCGTATGGCAATTACCGATCCCGCAACCGGCTGGCGCGCTGACCTGATGGGTTTCGGCGCCGACAACGCGAACGCGTTCGCCCGTTTGCTGGCATATTCGCAGAAAGGGAACCAACCCAGATGGGAATACTGACGAGGGAAATCGAGAAAGCCCCGTGTACCGTCGAGGTTTCGCATTGTTTCGACAGCCTTCACGCGCATGTCCGTTTCGACAACGGCGCGGTTGTCCATCCGGGTGACGAGGTGCAGGTCGAGGGTCCGGAGATAATGGCGCCTTTCGGCGCGGTTGTCCGGGAGGAACGGGTCGCGACCATCATCCGGGCCTCGAAGCTCGAACGGCTCTGGACCCGCCTCACCGGAGATCTGGAGATCATGGAGCTGTGCGAGTTTTCCTTCTCGGAGGAGGTGACGCTATGAACGTGCTTGCCGGGCACACCGCCGACGCGACGACCGTCGAGGAGGGTCTTGCCATCCAGGAGGCGCAGGACAGGCTCTACGACAACGAGATGGCGACCGAAACCGCGATGCAGAACACGCTTCTGACCCCGCGGTTCTATACCACGGATTTCGACGAGCTGGACGCGGTTGACGTCGGTCCGGTGCGCGAGGACTGGGACGAGTTGATCGAACGCATGCTTTCCGATCCGAACAAGGGTCACTTCAAGAAGAACGAGGACTGGGACCACGTCGACTGGGAGGGGATGGACCCCCAGCTGAAGAAGGAGTTCATCGACTTCCTGATCTCCTCATGCACGGCCGAATTTTCCGGCTGCGTGCTCTACAAGGAGATGAAACGCCGGGGCGCCAACAAAGACATCACCCAGCTCTTCCAGCTCATGGCCCGGGACGAGGCGCGTCATGCCGGTTTCATCAACGACGCGCTCCGTGAGGCCGGACTGAGGGTCAACCTGGGATTCCTGACCCAGAAGAAGAAATACACATATTTCAGGCCAAAGTTCATTTACTACGCGACATATCTCTCGGAGAAGATCGGTTACGCCCGATACATCACCATATACCGGCATCTGGAGGCGAATCCCGAGCACCGGTTCCACCCGATCTTCAAGTGGTTCAGGGAATGGTGCAATGACGAGTTCAACCATGGCGAGGCTTTCGCGCTTCTCATGAAGACCGATCCCAGGCTCACGCGTGGCGTTAACCTCTGGTGGATCAAGTTCTTCCTTACCGCCGTCTACGCCACCATGTATATCCGGGATCACCAGCGGCCGGCGTTTCACGCGGCGCTGGGTGTCGACCCCGACTGGTACGCGCAGGAGGTCTTCACCAAGACGTCCAAGCTGAGCGAGCAGATTTTCCCGATCACGCTCGACATCGACCATCCGCGCTGGCACCGGACCCTTGACCGGCTGCACCATGCCAACGTTGACATCGCGAAGGCCCGGGAAGCCGGCGGTGTCGGCGGTCGGCTTGGCCGGATCACCGCGTCGGCGCGCGCGGCGTTCGCGTTCGCGACGCTGTTCACGATTCCCGTCAGGAAACACCGCGTGCCCGAAAACACGCGGCTCGAGCCGGTCTACTGAGCTGATGGCGCCCGCGCTTACGGCCCTTTCGGCGGCATGCCTGGTCTGGTGGCTCTCCACCGGCGTGATCCTCGTGGCGGTCCGCCTGGCCGAGCGCGGCGGGCAACGGGCCGGCGTTCTCATGGCCATCGCCGCGCTTCCACTGCCGTTACTGGGTGTCTGGGGTCTCTGGGCCTCGCTCACCCAGCTTACCGTGCAGGGCGCCTATACGGGCTTTCTGTCCGCTTTGGCGCTCTGGGCCTGGTGCGAGCTGGCTTTCCTGTCCGGTACGGTCACCGGTCCCGTCCGGTCAGCCTGCCCGCCGGGTCTCGGCGGCTGGCGACGTTTCCGGCGCGCCTGGGGTACCGTGGCGCATCACGAAGTGCTGCTGGCGGTACTCGTCGTCCTGGTGGTCGAGCTTTGCCGGAACGCGCCAAACGCGGTCGGCATGTGGACGTTGCTCATCCTCTACTTCGCCCGGGTCTCCGCCAAACTGAACCTGTTCCTTGGCGTCGCCCACGCGAACACGGAATTCCTGCCCCGCCAGCTTTCACATCTTTCCAGCCATTTCGGCACCGCCCGGCTGAACTGGCTGTTTCCCGTGTCGATAACCCTTATGACGTTCGCCTTCGCCTGCTTTATCGAGAGGCTGATCGACGCCGGCATACCCGGCGCGGAGGCGGGCTTCGCCCTCCTCGCGGCGCTTACCGCCCTCGCCCTGCTGGAGCATTGGTTTCTCATTCTTCCCTGGCCGGACGCGAAGCTCTGGCGCTGGATGCTTCCCAAGCCTGACGCCGAACGCAGAGAAAACTGTTACGGAGTGGATCCATGAATTTCGACCGCCTTTTCAATCAGGAGCTGGATGCGCTCAAGAAAGAGGGCAACTACCGTATCTTCGCCGAGCTGGAACGCTTCTGCAGTTCTTCGCCACGCGCCAGAAGCTACGGTGAGGACACGCCCGACGAGGTTACGGTCTGGTGCTCGAACGACTACCTGGGCATGAGCCAGAACGAAAAGGTCCGGCAGGCCATGAAGGACGCCATTGACGTTGGCGGCACCGGCGCCGGCGGCACCCGGAACATTTCGGGAACCAACCACGAGCACATGCTTCTGGAACGCGAGCTTTCCGATCTCCACGGCAAGGAGGCCGCGCTGCTCTTCACGTCGGGCTATGTATCGAACTGGGCCTCGCTCTCCACTCTCGGCGCCCGAATGCCTGACGCGGTCATCTTCTCGGACAGCCTGAACCACGCCTCGATGATCGAGGGCATACGGCAGGCGCGATGCCCAAAGGTGATCTGGAGGCATAACGATCCCGAGGACCTTGACCGGAAGCTCGCGGAGACTCCCGCCAACGCGACCAAGATCGTCGCGTTCGAATCCGTATATTCGATGGACGGTGACATCTGCCCGCTGAAAGAAATCGTCGAGGTGGCCGAGAGGCACATGGCGATGACGTATCTGGACGAGGTCCACGCGGTCGGGCTTTATGGTCCACGTGGCGGCGGTATCGCCGAGCGGGAAGGTCTGATGGACCGGATAACCCTCATAGAGGGTACGCTCGGCAAAGCCTTCGGCTGCATGGGGGGCTACATCACCGGCTCCGCAGCGCTCTGCGACTTCATCCGGTCCTTCGCGAGCGGCTTCATCTTCACCACCGCGCTTCCCCCGGCCGTCGCCGCCGCCGCCCGCACGTCAATCGCCCACCTCAAAACAAGCGACGCCGAACGTCTCATGCAGCGCCGCCAGGTGGCCCGGCTTCGCGCGAAGCTTGACGCGGCCGGAATTCCCCACATGGACAATCCCAGTCATATCATACCGGTATTGATCAAGGATCCGGTCAAGTGCCGGATGATCTGCGACTACCTGATGCGTGAATGGGGAATATATCTCCAGCCGATCAATTATCCGACCGTTCCGAAGGGTACCGAGCGGTTACGTTTCACGCCGGGGCCGCTGCACAGCGACGAGGATATCGACAGGGTGGTCAACGCGCTTACCGTGCTTTGGAAACAGTGCGCCATCGCGCACGCGGTGGCTTGAGTTTCCGGTGAGGTTGGATTACTGCCTGAATGGCCGTTCGCTTTGATGCGGCGGGTTGTCCAGCGGAGAAAGCCAATGAAACGGATTATTGTCACTGCGATCGTCGCGGGTATCACCGCGGTTTCTTCGGCGGCCGCCGCGTCCGGGGATCCGGCGGCGGGAGAAAAGACGTTCAACAAGTGCAAGGCCTGTCACGCCATCGTCGATGCCGATGGCGCCACCATCGTCAAGGGCGGCAAGACCGGTCCGAATCTCTGGGGTCTGCCGGGCCGCACGGCGGGAACCGAACCGAACTTCAAACGCTACAAGAAAGCCCTTGTCGCGGCCGGCGAAGCCGGACTGGTCTGGAATGAGGCGGATTTTCTGGCTTACGCGCAGGACCCGACCGAATTCCTCCGGGAACGACTGGGGGACAAAAAGGCGCGTTCAGGCATGACGTTCAAGCTGAGAGACGAGGGGGACGCGGCCGATATATGGTCTTTCATATCCTCGGTTTCGCCGGAGCCCGGGAGTTAGGCTCGCCTTCCCTGCGCTTTCGTCCCTGATCCCGGACATTCCTTCCTGGGATGCGTTTCCTCAAAATATGGAGATTACTAACATAGTAATCTCCCAAAATATGCTGTCCCGTGGCGGATCCTGAATGGCTGGGGATCCGTCCCCCGTTACGGCCGCCATGAGGACTCCGGGGCGGTCCCGGGGATCCGCGACGGGTGGGTGGGGTGCGCGGGACGCGCCATTGATCGCCCGCGTGGCGCGCATGGCTTACGGGAACGGATGGGAGCGGGTTTCAGGCGTATCGTGACCTGACATTTTCGGTTGAGATACCGCTTCCGGTCAGGCTATCGACGGAGCGGGTTGGTTACGGTATTGGTCCGGTCCGCGCAATCGCCGGGTTTTTCGGGAAACCCGTCGGGAAACACGCCCCGGAACGGCGCGGCGGGACGCGGGTGTTCACGGGGTGGCGGTCTCGCCCGCGTTCGCGCGGTTCCGGTATTCATGCGAAGGGCGCGGAGCTAACCTCAAGTCCGGGTGAAGGTCGAGGGCATGGATATAAACGAGAGAATTCGCGAACGGATCGAAAACGCCATTAATGATTCCCTCGCCATCGTTCAGGCGGAAACCGCGCCCAAGCGGCTTTCGGCGGCGGTGGATTACGCGATGCGGCCGGGAGGCGCGCGCATTCGTCCCAGGATCGTTCTCTCGGTCGCGATGGCGTGCGGAGACGACAGGCCGGCGATTTCCGACGCCGCCGCGGCCGCGCTTGAGTTGATGCATTGCGCCAGCCTGGTCCATGATGACCTTCCATGTTTCGATGACGCCGGATTCCGGCGCGGGAAACCGTCGGTCCATAACGCGTTTTCGGAACCGCTCGCGGTGCTTGCGGGCGACTGCCTGATCATGGCGGCCTTCGAAACGCTTGCGGGGACCGCGGAGCTGGACGCCACCCGCGCCGCCGCGCTCATCCTGACACTCGCGCGCAGGAGCGGGATGCCGGATGGAATCTGCGCCGGACAGGGCTGGGAGAGCGAGGACCGCATCGATCTCGGTACGTACCATCGCACGAAAACCGGCGCGCTCTTTATCGCGGCGACGCAGATGGGGGCCATCGCGGCCGGTCAGCCGCCGGAGCCGTGGTTTGGGTTAGGCGACAGGATCGGCGAGGCCTTTCAGGTTGCCGATGACCTGCGCGACGCGCTTGCCGACGCCGAGACAACGGGCAAGCCGTCCGGTCAGGACGATCGCATGGAGCGGCCGAACGCGGTGGCGAAACTTGGGGTATCCGGAGCGATGGAGCGGCTTGGCGAAATCCTTGACAGCGCAAAGACCAGCATACCCTCCTGCCCGGGCGACGCCATGCTCGCCGAGATGGTGACCGCGGAGGCCCGCCGTATGATGCCGTACCTTTCCGGGGATGCCGGATCCGATGCCCGATGAACGTGACGGATCTCGTCCGGCGCGTCTGGCCCGAGGGATGGCTCCCGCGCCTCGCCGCAAGTCCGCGCTTTCAGGATTGGGTCGGCCGAACGCCCGGCCTGTCCCGTCTGGCCGCCCGTGACGGCGTTCGGCTTTTCGAGATCGTCCAGGGTTTCGTACGCTCGCAGGTGCTGTTCGCCATCGTGTCGCTTGACATTCCCGAGCGGCTGATGGCCGGGGCCGCGGGAGCGGAGGATCTCTCGATACAGGCGGGTATCCCCGCCGACAGGCTGTCCCTGCTCCTGCAGGCCGGCGCCGGAATCGGTATCCTGAAGAGGCGCCGGGACGGCAGGTTCGCGCTGTCGAGAAGGGGCGCCGTCCTGTGCGGGGTACCCGGACTGCGGGCGATGATCCTTCACAACGGGGCGCTCTACCGCGACATGGGGAACCCCGTATCGCTTCTCCGCGGAGATGTGCGCACCGAAGTGGCCGCCGCCTGGCCCTACGTGCTTGGCGAGACGGGCGCGATGCGGCCCCGGGTGGTGGAAGCCTATTCGGAACTTATGGCCGAGACCCAGAAGCTGGTGGCACAGGACACGTTGCGCGCGGTCGATCTCCATGGCGTCAGGAGGTTGATGGATGTCGGTGGCGGCACGGGCGCCTTTCTGGTCGAATTGGCCCGCGAGAGGCGCGATATCGAACTTTGCCTCTTTGATCTGCCCGCCGTCGAGACGGTGGCGCGCGAACGGATCGAGGCGGCGGGGCTCGCCGGGCGGATCGAGGTTCTTCCGGGTTCATTCCGCGAGGATCCGTTGCCCGGGGGAGCTGATGCGATATCATTGGTCCGCGTATTGTACGACCACGATGAATCGACGGTCGCCGGGCTCCTTGACGCCTGTTTCGCGTCACTGCCGCCCGGCGGACGGATCATCATTTCCGAACCCATGTCGGGCGGTGACAGGCCCGATCCGATCACGGACGTATATTTCGCGTTCTACACCCTGGCCATGCGTACGGGGCGAACGCGTTCGCGTGAAGCCATCGCCGGCATGGTCCGTGACGCCGGTTTCGACGGCATCGCGACCCCGCGGCCGGCGCGGCCCTACATTACATCGGTTCTGACGGCGGTCAGGCCCGGCTGAACCGGGCCTGACCGCGCCATGGTCGATGCCGGTCCCGCGCGGAATGCCGGACGGCGGAGAGATATGGCATTGATCGATAAGCCAGAATCCAGGCTTCCCGAAGACTTCCGCCGAAAGTGTAAATTTTTATTGACAGTCCGTTTTGTCAGATTAAAGTGACATATATCGGGTGCGTCCGTGTGGAAGCCAAAGCGCCGGGACGCAGCCTTAGAGGAGGTATCGCTTTGGACACAGTGGCCGTTCTTATTGAGGAAGCGAAGTCGCTTTCGCTCGAAACCCTGGACCTGGTCGAGCCGGGCCCCGGGGATCTCGTCGTTGAAGTCAGCCACTCCGGAATTTCCACAGGTACCGAGAAGCTGTTCTGGAATGGCACGATGCCGGAGTTTCCCGGCATGGGCTATCCGCTGGTACCTGGCTACGAGGCCGTCGGCACCGTGCTGGAGGCGGGTTCCCGAACGGGCTTTCGGGCGGGTGAGCGGGTCTTCGTGCCCGGCGCCGACTGTTTCGCGGCAGCGCGCGGTCTTTTCGGCGCGTCCTCGAAACGCGTTGTCGCACCGGCCGGTCGCGTGACCCGGGTTGACCGGGAGATGGGAGCGGAGGCCACGCTGCTGGCGCTGGCCGCCACGGCGCGGCACGCCATCGCCGCAACGGACCGGAACTTCCCGGAACTGATCGTCGGTCACGGCGTCCTGGGCCGGTTGCTCGCGCGGATCACGGTCGCCGCGGGCGGTCCCGCCCCGACGGTATGGGAAGTCAACGCCGGGCGGCGGCGCGGCGCCACCGGCTATGAGGTCCGTCACCCTGAGGACGACCCGCGCCGTGACTACCGGTCAATATATGACGCCAGCGGAAACGGCGGCCTCCTGAACGACCTGATCGGACGGATCGCCCGGGGCGGAGAGATCGTCCTGTGCGGTTTCTATTCCGAACCGCTCAGCTTTTTCTATCCCCCCGCTTTCATGAAAGAGGCCCGGATACGCGTGGCGGCTGAATGGAAGCCGGATGATATGGCCGCGACCCGGGCCATGGTCGAGAACGGGGTTCTCTCGCTTGGCGGTCTCATCACGCATCAATGCCCGGCGACGGACGCCCGGCAGGCCTATCCGCGGGCCTTCGAGGAGCCAGAGTGCCTAAAGATGATCCTTAACTGGAAGGACGTGAAATGAAGGATCAAGCCTGGCAATTCGGGAACTACGGTGACCGTCTCCGCGACGAGGCCGCCGAGCCGCCCCCGGAAGTGCCGAAGGGTGAGGTGACCAAGAAAACCCAGATCATCGCGATCTATGGAAAGGGTGGCATCGGAAAGTCCTTTACGCTGGCCAATCTCAGCCACATGATGGCCGAACAGGGCAAGCGCGTGCTTCTCATCGGCTGTGATCCGAAATCGGATACGACCAGCCTGCTGTTCGGCGGCAAGGCGTGCCCGACGATCATCGAGACATCGACCCGGAAGAAGCTGGCGGGCGAAGAGGTCCGCATCGGCGATGTCTGCTTCAAGCGCAATGGCGTCTTCGCCATGGAACTTGGCGGTCCCGAAGTCGGGCGCGGCTGCGGCGGCCGCGGCATCATCCATGGTTTCGAGCTGCTTGAGAAACTCGGATTCCACGACTGGGATTTCGATTTCGTCCTGCTGGACTTTCTCGGCGACGTGGTCTGCGGCGGTTTCGGCCTGCCGATCGCCCGCGACATGGCGCAGAAGGTAATACTTGTCGGTTCGAATGACCTCCAGTCTCTATATGTGGCGAACAACGTATGCTCCGCCGTGGAGTATTTCCGCAAACTTGGCGGCAATGTCGGGGTCGCGGGACTGGTCATCAACAAGGATGACGGGACCGGAGAGGCGCAGGCGTTCGCCCGGGCCGTCGACATTCCGGTTCTGGCGTCGATTCCGGCGGATGAGGATCTCCGCAGGAAGTCCGCGAACTACCAGATTGTCGGTACCGAAAGCGGATCCTGGGGACCGCTGTTCGCCGAACTGGGGACCAACGTGGCCGAAGCCGCGCCGCTTCAGCCGCAGGCGCTTAGCCAGGACGCGCTTCTGGAACTGTTCGACAGTGACCAAACGGGAGCGGGCGTCGTGCTGGAGCCGGCGACCGAACAGGACATGCGGGGCAAGAACGCCGCGCCGAAACAGAGCCTGGAAGTTGTCTACGACGAGGCCTGATGTGAAAAGTGAAGTCACTTACGATGACGCGGCCGACGTCCAGGTAATCCACGGCGAAGCCCGGCCGGACGCGCCGGAGCCGATCCCGGGGGCCCCGGCGTCCGGCTGTCACTCGGGCGCGACGATGGAGCTCGCCGCCCGGGAGGCCGGTCAGTCAGAGCTGCTTGACCGTTTCGCCGCTGACTACCCGCAGGGCCCGCACGACAAACCGCAGTCCATGTGTCCGGCCTTCGGTTCGCTGCGCGTGGGGCTGCGGATGAGGCGCGTTGCGACGGTGCTGTCGGGTTCGGCCTGCTGTGTCTATGGACTGACGTTCGTCAGCCATTTCTACGGCGCGCGGCGTTCGGTCGGCTATGTGCCGTTCAGTTCGGAAACCCTGGTGACCGGAAAGCTCTTTGAGGACATACGGGATGGTGTCCACGATCTCGCCGACCCGGAGAGATTCGACGCGATCGTGGTTACCAACCTATGCGTGCCGACCGCGTCGGGCGTCCCGCTGAGGCTTCTTCCGGATGAGATAAACGGGGTGCGGATCGTTGGAATCGACGTGCCGGGTTTTGGCGTTCCGACACACGCCGAGGCAAAGGACGTGCTCGCCGGCGCGATGCTGAACTACGCGCGCCGGGAGATCGAGGCGGGACCCGTCGCCCGGCCCGAAGCCGGCGTCTCGGATCTGCCCACCGTATCACTGCTGGGCGAAATGTTCCCCGCCGATCCGGTAATGATCGGCCAGATGCTCGCGCCCATGGGTCTGGCGGCGGGTCCTGTCGTGCCGTGCCGCGAGTGGCGGGAGCTTTACGCCGCGCTTGACTGCGGCGCGGTGGCGGCGACGCATCCGTTCTACACTTCGGCGGTCCGTGAGTTCGAGGCGAGCGGACGCGCGGTCGTCGGTTCGGCGCCCGTGGGCCATGACGGCACCGCGGCCTGGCTTGCCGGGGTCGGCGACGCCCTCGGACTGCCCCCGAAACGGGTGGCCGCGTCCCAGAACGCGTTCCTCCCGGCCATCAGGGAGGCATTGTCACAGGCCCGGATTGACGGAAGCGTGACGGTATCGGGTTATGAAGGCAGCGAGCTTCTCGTGGCGCGACTTCTGATCGAGAGCGGCGCCAGCGTTCCTTACGTGGGCACGGCCTGTCCGAAGACGCCGTGGAACGCGGCGGACGCCGAGTGGCTTGAGGGCAAGGGCGCGGCGGTCAGGTTCCGCGTCTCGCTGGAGGACGACTGCGCGGCCATGGAGGCGCTGCGTCCGAGCCTCGCCATCGGAACGACTCCCGTGGTCCAGAAGGCCAAGGAGCTCGGCGTTCCCGCGCTGTATTTCACCAACCTGATTTCCGCCCGGCCGCTAATGGGTCCCGCCGGCGCGGGCAGCCTGATCGACGTGGTCAATTCCGCCATCGCCGGAAAGGACCGTATGGAACGGATGCGGGATTTCTTTTCCGGTGTGGGTGATGGCGACAGCGCCGGCATCTGGGAAGGCGACCCGAACCTGAGGCCGGATTTTCGCGCGCTGCACCAGAGGAAACTCGACAGGGCGGCGCGTTCCAGGGAAGCGGAGCGGATGATCTGATGCTGATCCAGGATCATGACCGGGCGGGCGGATACTGGGGTGCGGTTTACTGCTTCTGCGCCGTCAAGGGTCTGCAGGTCGTGATCGACGGTCCCGTCGGCTGCGAGAACCTGCCGGTCACGTCCGTCCTGCATTACACCGACGCGCTGCCCCCCCACGAACTGCCGATCGCCGTGACCGGTCTCGGCGAGGAAGAGCTCGGTCGCGACGGTACGGAGGGTTCGATGAAACGGGCCTGGGGCGCGCTGGACCCGGCCCTGCCGGCGGTGGTCGTCACGGGCTCGATCGCGGAGATGATCGGCGGTGGAGTCACTCCCGAGGGCACCGGAATCAAGCGTTTCCTGCCGAGGACCATCGACGAGGATCAATGGGAAGCGGCCGACCGGGCGATGACATGGGTCTTCACCGAGTTTGGCATGACGAAGGGCCGAATGCCCAAAGAGTCCGTTAGGGAGAAGGGTTCGAAGCCGCGCGTCAACATTCTCGGTCCGATGTACGGAATGTTCAACATGCCCTCCGACCTCGCCGAGATCCGCCGCCTGGTCGAGGGGATCGGGGTGGAAGTCAACATGGTCATGCCAATCGGCGCCCATTTGGCGGAGATGCGCGGCCTCGTCAATGCGGACGTCAATATCTGCATGTACCGCGAGTTTGGACGCGGTCTTTCCGAGCTTCTGGGCAAGCCTTACCTGCAGGCCCCGATCGGCCTTGACAGCACGACGAAGTTCCTCCGCGCGCTGGGTGAGCTTCTCGATGTCGATCCGGAACCTTTCATTGAGCGCGAGAAGCACAGCACGGTCAAGCCACTGTGGGATCTCTGGCGCTCGGTGACCCAGGATTTCTTCGCGACCGCGTCTTTCGCGATCGTCGCCAACGAAACCTACGCGCGCGGCATCCGTCATTTTCTCGAGAGCGATCTCGGATTGCCCTGCGCGTTCGCGGTCGCCAGAACCGCGGGCGCGAAAACCAACAACGAAGAGGTGCGGGCCCTGCTGCTCAGGGACCGTCCCCTCATCGTGCTCGGCAGCATAAACGAGAAGATCTATCTGGCGGAGATGAAAGGCGGTCACGGACCGCAGCCGGCGTTCATTCCGGCGTCTTTCCCGGGAGCCGCGATCCGGCGAGCCACCGGAACCCCGATGATGGGCTACGCGGGCGCGACCTATCTGGTGCAGGAGGTATGCAACGGCCTCTTCGACGCGCTCTTTCATGTATTGCCGCTCGCCAGCGAGATGGATGCCGCCGAGGCGACGCCAGCGAGACTGAGACGTAACATGCCCTGGGATCCCGAGGCCCAGGCGGCACTTGACCGCATTGTCGCCACACACCCCGTTCTGACCCGCATTTCCGCGGCCAAGTCACTTCGTGACGCCGCGGAGCGGGCCGCGCTTGCCCATGGCGACGGGCGGGTCGTGGTGGAAACCCTTATGGCCCTGGATGCCGCTGGAAGCGGGCCACGGGACAACTGACTGACTGAGGAGGACGACCATATGTCAGGCATAACGCAACGCTACGGTGCGAGACGACGTCGGAGCATGGAGTTCCATGTCTATTTCGCGATGATTTTCCTTTTGGCGATTCCGTTCAAGATGTGGCGATGGATCGTCCATGTTATCCGCCGGCGTTCACTGAATGTCCGCGGTCCGTTCGCCCGGGCCTGGGCCGAGGCGGACCGGATCACGCCGATAATTTTCTCGGCTTGATGCAAGCCGCGTTCGAACTGTCTGTCCCCAGGGACGTCAGAAACCGGGAGGGAAGCTTTCCCGGACCCCGCCGCGAGGGTGTCGCGGAGTCAGCAGAAACCTTCCGGAGGAAAGTTGATGGCTGATAACGACGACCTGTCCTTTACGGGTCTCAACGATGAGCAGGCTCAGGAGTTGCACGCGGTTTATATGAGCGGCTTGACGCTGTTCGCCTTCATCGCGCTGGTGGCACACATCGCCACTTACTTCTGGGCACCGTGGTTCTAGGGAGATTGAGATGGCACGATTCTACAAGATCTGGCTGATCTTCGATCCGCGCCGTGTGTTTATCGCGCAGGGCGTTTTCCTATTTCTCCTGGCGGTGCTGATTCATCTGGTGGTGCTATCGAACGGACTGAACTGGTTCGAAACCGCCGCTGAATCCCGCATCGCCATATCGGAGTGACCACGGAAGCCAAGCCCGAGAACCGCGGGCAGCCTAACGGCTGCCCGCGGCAATCGAAGGGAAAACGCGCGGTCCTGCACCGGTCAGCCAAACCGCCAATCGCGGGGTAAGGATTATGGCATTGCTCAGTTTCGAGAGAAAATACCGGGTTCCGGGCGGAACGTTGATCGGCGGGAATCTTTTTGATTTCTGGGTCGGCCCGTTCTACGTCGGTTTCTTCGGGGTGACCACGGTCTTTTTCGGACTTCTGGGAACCGTCCTGATTTTCTATGGCGCGGCGCAGCAGGGAACCTGGAATCCCTGGCTGATAAACATCGCGCCTCCCGATCTCAGCTATGGCCTGTCCGCGGCGCCACTGAACGAAGGTGGCCTCTGGCAGATCATCACGATCTGCGCCGTCGGGGCTTTCTGCAGCTGGGCCCTTCGCGAGGTGGAAATCTGCAGAAAGCTGGGCATAGGCTACCATGTTCCGTTCGCTTTCGGCTTCGCGATACTGGCGTATGTGACGCTGGTGATATTCCGGCCGCTTTTGATGGGGGCCTGGGGGCATGGATTTCCATACGGCATTTTCAGCCATCTCGACTGGGTGTCGAACACCGGCTACGCCTACCTGCATTTCCACTACAATCCAGCGCATATGCTGGCCGTCACGCTTTTCTTCACGACCTGTCTGGCGCTCGCGCTGCACGGTTCGCTGATTCTGTCGGCCGCGAACCCGGAAAAGGGAGAGGCGATCAAGACGCCCGACCACGAGGACACGTTCTTCCGTGATTTCATAGGCTACTCGATCGGCCCGCTCGGGATTCACCGCCTGGGTTTCCTTCTGGCGATCAACGCGGTGTTTTTCTCGGCCGTATGCATCATCATCTCGGGTCCGGTATGGACCCGTGGCTGGCCCGAATGGTGGAACTGGTGGCTGGAGCTTCCGATCTGGGGCAGCCAGGCGGGGATGTAAGTCATGATCACGGAATACCAGAATATTTTCAATCAGGTGCAGATCCGCGGACCGGCGGAGATGGGTACGGACGATTACGGCACGCTGAGCGGGGACCGGACGAAGGGCGCGGGTTTCTCGTCCCTGCTGGGTTGGCTGGGAAACGCGCAGCTCGGTCCCGTCAATCTCGGAATGGCGGGGGTCGTGTCACTGGCGAGTGGCCTGCTCTGGTTCAACATCATCGGTTTCAACATGCTGGCGCAGGTTGACTGGTCGATTCCCGAACTGATCCGTCAACTTTTCTGGCTCGCCCTTGAGCCACCCAGCCCGGAATACGGTCTGCGGTTCCCGCCCCTGGATGACGGTGGCTGGTACCTGATCGCCAGCTTCTTCCTGCTGTTTTCGGTCATGGCGTGGTGGTACCGCTCGTGGCAGCTGGCCGCGGAACAGAAGATGGGCAAACACATCTTCTGGGCATTCGGTTCGGCGATCTGGCTTTTTCTCGTTCTGGGTCTCTTCCGCCCGATACTGATGGGATCGTGGAGCGAGGCGGTGCCTTACGGGATCTTCCCCCATCTTGACTGGACCACCGCGTTTTCGATCAGGTACGGCAACCTCTACTACAATCCGTTCCACTGTCTCTCGATCGTCTTTCTTTACGGATCGGTGCTTTTGTTCGCGATGCACGGTGGCACCATTCTCGCGGTGGCCCGTTACGGCGGTGACCGCGAGCTCGAGCAGATCGTCGATCGGGGTACGGCGACCGAACGGGCCGCGCTTTTCTGGCGCTGGACCATGGGGTTCAACGCGACGATGGAGGGAATCCACCGTTGGGCCTGGTGGTTCGCGGTTCTTACGCCGCTCACCGGCGGAATCGGGATCCTGCTCACCGGTACCGTCGTCGACAACTGGTTCATATGGGCGCAGGAACATTATTTCGCCCCGACCTACGACGGCAGTTTCGGATACGAAAGCTACGGTTCGTACGAAGCCTTCATCGGAAAGGAGTAGGCCCGATGTTCGAGAAGTGGTTTCGATTCCCCGAATGGTTCAGTGAGTGGAACGCGAACAATCCGACGGACTATTACGGGCCCGTCATCGTCTTCGGCGCGCTGGGCGCCGGACTGATCGGTCTGGCCGCGCTTGTCGTTCTGGGCCAGCCTTTCGCGACGGACAGCCTGCAGACCGGGCCGCGCGGTACGGGCATGTCGCGGCCCGAGTTCGTCCGCAGCGTAACCCAACCCGATCCGGACATCGAGGAAATCGTTTCCGATGAACCATTCATACCCGAGGGCGGCGAGGCGCTCGCCAGGGACATTTACGAGAATGTCCCGGTTCTGGGCGAACTGACCGAGGACAATTTCCTCCGCCTGATGAACGCCATCACGCTATGGGTATCGCCGGACGAAGGCTGCGCATACTGCCACGGCGACGGTGATGTCGAGACTTACGGCGACGATTCATTATATACCAAGGTCGTCTCAAGGCGCATGATCGAGATGACCCGGAACATAAACGAGAACTGGGACGATCACGTCAGCGCCAACGGGGAAGTCGGGGTGACATGTTTCACCTGCCATCGGGGAGAGCCGGTGCCGAGCGGGATCTGGTATCGTGTCGCGCCGGTCACGAACGCGACCTCCGGCTGGTCGGCGAACCAGAACCTCGCGACGGAAATCAGCCAGTCAACATCCCTGCCATCGGACGCATTGGAGAAATACCTGGCCGATTTCGAGACGATTGCCGTCCATGACCTAGAGAGTCGGGTGCCTGGCGTCCCGGGCCGTGACGTGCCCAGTATACAGGATACGGAGCGCACTTACGCCCTCATGAACCATTTCGCCAATTCCCTCGGCGTGAACTGCGTTTTCTGCCATAACAGCCGTGCGTTCTACGATGGTGCGGAAGTTACACCGCAATGGAGTATCGCAAGTCTCGGCATCGCGATGGTTCAGGAGCTCAACACCGAGTTTCTCATACCGCTCGGTGACGAGCTGCCCGCAAACAGACTGGGTCCCGTCCATGCCGACGCGCCGAAGCTTGCCTGCAACACCTGCCACAAAGGGTATCAGCGGCCGCTTCAGGGCGCGAACGTGATCGCTGACTGGCCTGAGCTCCGGACGGGTGAAGCGCCGGTCTACGACCGGGCCCGCTGACGGGTATAGTTCCCTTCGGCAACCGCTCCAGCCCGACCACCCGTCAGAAAGCGGCGGGTCTCCACGCTCCGCCTCTCCCCGTGCCTCCCGCGTTGCGGTGACCCGAAATCCTTTCGGGCAATCGCCCGTCGGTTGCTTCCCCGGCGGGCGGGCCAATCAGGGAAGGAAAGCCCGAACGACCTGGGCGGAGACCACCCGGTCCGCCGGCGCGATCCGGGAAAGCGTGCACGCTCCAGACGTGCGCCCCGCACGTCTCGAGGAACGGAGACCGCCACGGGACTGACGCCCGCGCCCTGACCGTTAACGCGCTCGACCGGCGGACCGCGGTTCTGGAGGAACGTATGAAAACGATGCGGGCCGACCTTTCGGCGTCGCTGGACCGGCCACGGGCCGACATGGCCGCGCACCGCGAAGACGCGGTTCCAGAAGAGAGCCCGGAATCCGTTTCGGGGCCGTCGCTGCATGCCTTGCGCCGGGACAGACTGTCACCCGTAAGCCGCTGAGGCGAAGAACGGTCGGCATGATCCAGTTTCATGGGCCAGAAAGAGGAAAGGGACGCGATATCATGATTCCCGAGCTCCCGGGTTCCCGCTATAATGTCCATACCGGATGCCTTTCCCCGGATGGAGCGG
>JAPOUP010000267.1 GCA_026708635.1 Rhodobacter sp. | reverse complement strand
CGATGGGGACCGGTGACCGGACCGGGAAAACGCCGTCCGCTTTTGACGCTCAAATCGCAGCCATCGCCATCGATCGCGGGCTGGTGCTCGTGACCCGGAATGTCTCAGATTTTGATAGATTTGAGTTCGAAATTCTCAATCCCTGGGAATAGTCCGAACCAAATTTAGGGCCCGTTGACAGTCATCTCGCGTCCACCACGGCCACGACCTTGGTCGTCAGGCCGCCTCTCGAACGGCCGATCCCTTGGGCGCGGGCCCCCTCGTATGCTTTTTTGGAGTCAAAGGTTCGAAACACGTCACGGACCATATCTTCAAGTCCTCGTTTCACCAGCGGCGAGGACGACCCGCTGATGAAAATCTATACCTTCGGAGGATTATGATATAGGTCGCTCCATCAATGAATGTCCTGCGGAAATCCGGATCATGGAGAGAACTCTCAAGATCACGTTGACGGAGGACGGTAGCATACGCGGTCTCCGGACCCGATCGACAAGGAGAAACGTCATGCCCGATCTCGACGGCGGCATCACCCGCGAGGGGGATGGAGACAAACTCAATATTCTTGGACAGACCTATTACGTCAAAGCCTGGTGCGAGAGTGCGTTCGCCTTTGAGACCAACTCGAAGCCCGGCCAGCATGTTCCGGTGCATATCCATCCGACTCAAGACGAATTCATCCTTGTTCAGGAAGGCACGCTGGATCTCAAGCTCGACGGGGTTTGGACCAAGGCCCGTGCGGGTGATCTGGTGCGAATGCCCAAGGGCGTGCCGCACGGTTATTTCAACAAGTCGGACAAGCCGGTGCGCGCTCTCTTCTGGGTCTCTCCCGCGGGCCGGCTCAAGGAATTGTTCGATGAACTGCACGAAATGACGGATGTAGAGGCGGTGGTGAGGATCTCCGCCGAGCATGACGTCGACTTCCTTCCGCCGGAAGCCAATGAGTGAACATGAAAAACTGGGATGACGCCTACGCCAATATGGCCCACGTCACGGGCTCCGCGGCCCTGCCCGCCTATTGGGCGGCCGAGGCGGCGGCTTACAGGGCCGGCGGAATCATCGTGGAGGAGGACATCGCCTACGGTGACGCACCCAGGCAACGGCTCGATCTTGTCTGGCCCGACGGCACCCCAAAAGGGCTAGTCGTGTTTGTGCATGGCGGCTATTGGATGCGGCTCCACAAATCCGACTGGACCCATTTCGCCGAGGGTGCCCGCTCCTCCGGTTGGGCTGTCGCGGTGCCTGGATACACCTTGACGCCCAATACTCGCCTCTCCGGCATCACTGGGGAAATCCGCGCCGCCGTCAGCTACGCCGCAAGCCGTGTTGCGGGACCGATCAGGCTTGTTGGCCATTCCGCCGGAGGGCATCTCGTCAGCCGGATGGTATGCGCCGACATTGATATTCCCTGCGGTGATCGCATCGCCCGTGTCATGTCGATCAGCGGTATCCATGATCTACGCCCCCTGATGCGGACAGCCATGAATGATACGCTGCGGCTTGATCTGGCCGAGGCCCGCGCCGAAAGCCCCGCTTTACTCGAGCCTCGCGCCGGGACTCGGCTAACTGCTTGGGTCGGCGGTGGCGAACGGCCGGAATTCATCCGACAGACGCAGTTCATTGGGCTTGTTTGGAAAGGCTTTGACGTCGAGACACACGTGGTGGTCGACGGCGTCCACCACCACTTTTCAGTTATCGAAGGTTTGAGGAACGAAGATAGCGCTATCCTGAGCGCATTGCTCGCGAACTGACCGGATCGGTCCGGCACGACCGCCGTCTTTCCGGACTGAATGGATGCAACCCGACCGCATTTGGCCCAATGGAGTTGGGACCATCGCGCCGCGAATAGCTCACTCGGCCAATGGGCCACGCATGTAATTGGCTCTAACCGTAGTACGACGGAATTTGCCTGCGTGCACGCCTTCGTACCGATGGATCACGGTTCGGAAAATATGCCGAAATACGTAGGTGCGGACGAACTCTCACCCGGGCGTTTATGTGACACGGTCCGTTCCGGCATACCTCGAGGGTCCGATCTCCGGCCTTGGCTGGTATCCACCGTTTCCGCCCCAAGGCTGAGGCCGCACAGCCCAACCAGGTTTTCCGGCCGTATCGCGCTCGTTCCAGAAAGTGCGGCGGCGCCCGGGAGGAGGAGTGGCGCCGCCGCGATTGACTCAGCCAATCGGTGCCCCAGGGAGGAGAGGGCAGATGGCTGGGCCGGAAACCGTTAGAGGCCTCCGCCGGCTGCGAACGCACCGCCCGAGACGTCAACGCGCGTGGTATAGGCGCTCCCGAACTGGCGATCGCTATGCTTGGCGAAACGTGGACCCGCATGTCCCAGTTCAGTGCGCGCGTGCGGAAGCGGAATGACTTCCAATCCCTTAATGTTGCCGGTAAAGGTCACGTCGGTCACCTTTCGCGTCACTGCCTCATGGCCCTGCAGGCCCACCAAGCCGCTGTCATGTGAAATATAGCGGAATGCTGCAGGTGCACAACGAAATACTTCGAATTGCCGCTATGCAGAAACCGCATATGTTTCCGGTGGGACGGATTGGCGACAGGATGTGTTTGGACCGTCGGGAACCCGGCTTGTGTATAGGGATCGTTGGCGCGAACTACGGTGCGAGCCGCCGTGCGGACGGCAAGGGAGTGCGCGAATGACGGAAAATCCCGAACGGATTCTACAGGTGCTTTCCACCGTAAGGTTACCGGGCGGCGGCAACCTGGTAAGTTCCGATCTCGTGAGGGCATTGAGCTTCAAGGACGGACAGGTTCGGTTTGTAATGGAAGCGGAAAGCCCTGAGGCCGCTAGGGAACTGGAGGCGGTGCGGGAGGAGGCGGAACGGAAAGTCGGGGAAATGCCGGACGTCCGCAACGTGTCGGTGGTGCTGACAGCGCATGGTCCCGATGGCGCTGGCGAGGCATCCGGCAAGGCAACGGAGCCACCGGATCTCAGGATCGGACGCCATCCCTCACCGCAGAAACAACGGGTGGAGGTCAGCGGCGTCGACCGAATTATCGCTGTCGCCTCCGGCAAGGGTGGTGTCGGAAAATCGACGGTCGCATCCAACCTAGCCGTCGCCCTGGCGAGACAGGGAAGGCGCGTCGGACTTCTTGACGCCGATATCCATGGTCCGTCCCTTCCGAAAATGATGGGAGTGAGCCAGCGCCCTGGATCGCCGGACGGAAAGACGATCATTCCTGTCACGGCTCACGGGGTGACGATGATGTCGATCGGCCTGATGGTTGACCCCGGTCAGGCCGTGATCTGGCGTGGTCCGATGCTGATGGGGGCGCTTCAGCAGATGCTTGGTCAGGTCAGGTGGGGACGGCTTGACATTCTCGTGATCGACCTGCCGCCCGGAACGGGTGACGTGCAGTTGACATTGTGCCAGCGCACGGCGTTGACCGGGGCGCTGGTGGTGTCAACGCCACAGGACGTCGCGCTGCTCGACGCGCGCAAGGCGATCGACATGTTCGCGAAGCTCTCCGCGCCGGTGCTGGGTCTAATCGAGAACATGTCTACATACGTCTGTCCGCAATGTGGCAACGAGGAGCATATATTCGGTCACGGTGGCGTAAGATCCGAAGCCGAGACGCTCGGTATCCCGTTTCTCGGAGAGGTTCCGCTTGCGCTCGAGGTGCGCGCGGCCGGCGACAGCGGCATCCCGACCGCCGCCCGCGAAGGTCCGGTCGCGGACGCATACCGTGCGCTGGCGACGCGTCTGATTGAGGATGGCGTGGCATGAGCGGAGGGTAAACTTCTCCGCAATCCCGCATCGGGCATGTCCGTTATGGGAAATCATGGGACTGTCCGCGAACGGCAGCGTGGATCCGAAGTTAGACCCCAAGTGATTCGAATCACCCGCCGATCAGTGCCGGGAATCAGGCTCCGACAGTCGGTGATCCGTCGCTGAGTCATCGGAGCTAATGGATTTTCGGTCAGATTCCGGGTGGTTCCCGCAAAAAATTTTTCCGTCTCCGAGAATGTTTGTATTGGCATATATAGTAGACAGTCTTCGAAATCATCTCGCAAAGTGTGTCTATGGTCCCCAAAGTCATTGACCGATGATCGAGCTTGCCCTCCGGTGACATATTTTCCCATTAAATTCCATTGACGAGTCATTTAATCCCGCGTATTTCCCGTTACTGCGATGAAGGCGGGATAGACCAAAGGGCAGAAGATTCGCCTCCCTCCGCGAAGCAGGTTTCATGCGGGTGACGCTGGAATCATACAGGCTCCGTCTTCATCGCCAGAGAACGACCAGAGCGCATGCAGGCCTTCCCCCAAGTGGCTTGCGCGGCTGGACAGCCCGGAAACCGGGCAGGGCGGCGGGTCGGTAGTGGCAGCATCCGGCTCGCCGTTTCCCGTTCGCGTCAACGCGTTTCGCGCGACGCGGCTTGTGAATGGGACGAAGCGAAGGGGTCGACAGGAAATTGACTCAGTGGTTCGCAGGTCAGTTCCTCCAGAAAGTCGATGGAAAGGGCAGGGTCTCTGTTCCAGCGGAATTCCGGCGCGTCCTGGAGAAGGGCGACCCCGAATGGTCGTCCGACCGGCATCCCCAGTTTGTCATCGTTTTCGGCGACGAGCATCCCGATACTCCGGCGCCTCTGTGCCGGTCGTTCATGGAATGCCATACCATAAGCCTCTATCAAGAGATCGTTTCGTGGATCCGCGATCAGGATGACGTTCCCGAAACCGAAGCGAGGGTGGAACTCTATTCCACCTTCTCGCAGTTGGTAACCGTCGACGACACCGGGCGCGTCGTTATCCCTCCAAGGCTTCGGAAACGTTTCGGTCTCTCCAACTGCGCACTTTTCGTCGCGGTCGGAACCACTTTTCAGATCTGGGCGCCCGGAACCTATGAAGCCTACAAGGACGCCAGGCGGAAGAGTTGGTCGGAAAGTCTCCCGAAAGACTTTAACCCGCGGGTTCCGGTCAGTAGGCTGGGCGGAACCTAGAACGATGGTACCGCTACCGACGGTTCCTCCCCGCCCCGCTGAGGTTTCCACCCCGCATACGCCTGTCCTGCTGGGTTCGCTGATGAGGGAAGTGTCCCCGGTCTCTGGAGTCTGGCTTGACGGGACGCTAGGGGCGGGCGGTTATTCCAGGGCACTGCTCGATAGTGGGGCGGAGCGTGTGATTTCCGTCGACCGGGATCCCGCGGCCCTCGCCGCGGCGGCGAGCTGGGCCGGGGATTACGGTAACCGGCTGCGGCTTGTCGAGGGAGAGTTCGGATGCCTTGACCGTTTCGTCGACGGACCACTGGACGGAATCACGCTTGATCTCGGCGTTTCTTCCATGCAGCTCGATGACTCCGAACGGGGCTTTTCGTTCATGGTTGACGGTCCGCTTGACATGCGTATGGGGCGGAAGGGACTGACAGCCGCTGATTTGGTCAACCGACTCTCCGAAGCTGAATTGGCCATGGTTCTTCGCTCCTGCGGAGAGGAGCGGGCGGCACGGCGCATCGCGCGGGCGGCGGTCCAACGAAGGACCCGGACGCCGATCACGCGCACACTTGAACTGGCGTCGGTGGTTCAGGCCTGCCTGCCTCGAGCGAAACCCGGACAGTCACATCCTGCCACCCGCACGTTCCAGGCGCTGAGGATCGCGGTCAACCGGGAGTTCGACCAGCTTGTGGACGGGCTTGAGGCCGCCGAGCGGGTGCTGAAGCCCGGTGGCGTCCTTGCGGTCGTAACCTTCCATTCGATTGAAGACCGGCTGGTCAAGCGTTTTTTCCGCCAGCGCGGCGGTTTGGACAGGCAGGGAAGCCGCCATGCGCCGCCGCGGGAGAGAATGGAAGCCCGTTTCCGCCAGAAAGCCCGCACTCCAATCCGGCCTGACGCCCGCGAACTTACCGATAACCGGCGTTCCCGGTCAGCCAAACTGCGGGTCGGTGTCCGGACCTGTGCAGAGGCCGGCCAGTGCGATCGCACGACGCTCGGACTGCCAGCGCTCCCGGCGCTTCCGGCGCGGAGCTTGGGACAATGAGGCCCGTTCTCTGCCTGGTGTCGGTTCTCGGGGTTATCGGCTTCGCCTTCTGGGCCTATCAGGAGAACTACAGGACGCGTGCGGCGCTTGGTCGACTGGAGGACCTTCAGCGCGAGGTCGGCAGCCTGATGGAGGTACGGGCGGTGCTGCGGGCGGAATGGGCCTACCTGAACCGACCTGACCGGCTGCGGGAGCTCGCGGACCTGAATTTCGAGGAACTGGGACTTTTCCCGCTGTTTCCGGAGCAGTTCGGATATGTCGAGCAGATTGCCTTTCCGCCATCGCGGCATCACGAGACCGCCGCCTCGACCGACCGGATCAGGCTGGGTCCCGGATCCGGTCAGGACCGACCGTGATGAGAGGCGCGGCCCTGCGTCCGTTGGCCCGGATTCTTCTGGCTCGCCAGAAAGGCGAGACGCCTGACGGGATCGAGCGCGAGAGCGCCCGTCTCCGCATAGAGGAGATGCGCGATAAGGCGCGTTTTCGCGCCGAGGGGCGTTTGGTGGTTCTGGCGCTGCTGTTTCTTTGCGTGTTTCTCGCCGTCGGCGGACGCATGACCCTGATGGCGGCCACGGATCCCGAGGAGCCGCGCTCAGCCATCTCGGCTACCGGAATCGTCGCCCAGCGCGCCGACATCGTTGATAGGCGCGGACGCATACTTGCGACAAATCTCGACACCTATTCGCTTTACGCGCAGCCACCCCAGATGCTGGATACGGCGCGGGCCGCCCGGGAACTGGTCGGGATATTCCCCGAGCTTGATGCCGAAAGGTTGGTACGCGACTTCAGCGGCTCACGTAAGTTCCTTTGGATAAAGAAAAAGATTTCCCCCGAACAGCGACAGCAGGTACACGACATCGGGGAGCCGGGGCTGCTGTTCGGCCCGCGGGAGATGCGCCTCTATCCCAACGGTCGGCTCGCCGCTCACGTACTCGGCGGTTACGGCTTCGGACGCGAGGGCGTCTATGCCGCCGAGGTCATAGGGACGGCGGGGGTTGAAAGGACCTTCGACGAGTTCCTGCGTGACCCCGCCGAGCAGGGGCGTCCGCTACAGCTTTCGCTCGATCTCACGGTGCAGGCCGCTGTCGAGCGTGTGCTCAGGGGCGGAATGCAGATGATGAACGCGAAAGGCGCCACCGCGATTCTTCTGGACGTGCATTCGGGAGAAATCATCGCGCTCGCGAGTCTGCCGGACTTTGACCCCAACAACCGACCGGTTCCGTTGCTGGAAGGCGATCAGTCGGACAGCCCGCTATTCAACCGAGCCGTTCAGGGAGTCTATGAATTAGGATCCACCTTCAAGATTTTCACCGTCGCGCAGGCGATGGAACTCGGGCTCGTCAATACCGAAACAAAGATCGACACAAGAGCGCCCCTGGTGTGGGGACGCTACAAGATCAAGGAATGGGACAACAGGAACTACGGTCCGGAACTTCCGGTCCGGGACGTGATCGTGAAGTCGTCGAACGTCGGCTCGGCTAACTTGGTTCTAATGATTGGCGAGGAGCGCCAGCGCGGATTCTTCGCCGAACTCGGGCTTCTGGAACCCTCTCCCGTCGAGTTGTCGGAGGCACCCGGCTCGCGCCCCCTGTTACCGAAGAACTGGTCGGAAATCGTAAGCATCACGACATCCTATGGCCATGGCATGTCGGCGAGCCCGTTGCATCTGGCGGCGGCCTACGCGAGTCTCGTCAACGGCGGCACGATGGTGACCCCAACGATCGTGAAGCGCCGGACCGCCCGAAGGGGTGCCCGCGTTGTAAGCCCGGAAGTGTCGGCTCAGGTCACCCAATTGCTCGGAGAGGTGGTTAGCGAAGGTACGGCTACGATGGCGGAGGTTTCCGGATATCGCGTCGGAGGCAAAACAGGCACCGCGGACAAGCCGCGCCCGGGTGGCGGTTACTACAGGGACCGGGTCATCGCCACTTTCGCCAGCGTGTTTCCGTCTGATGATCCGGAATATGTTCTGATCGTGTCGCTCGATGAGCCGGTCGAGACGTCGGGATCCAAACCGCGCCGCACCGCGGGCTGGACGGCCGCTCCCGTGGCGGCGGAAATCATTCGCCGGGCCGCTCCGCTGCTCGGACTTCGCCCCAAGGTTGAGATTGAACATGACGATGGCTAGTGGTGTCCCGCGATGCCAAGGCAGGTACTGACAGGCGGCCATATGGGCGACAGGGTAAAGTCACTGGCCGAATTGGGGCTGGTCGCGCGGGGCGGGCGCGACGTGGGCGTCACCGGTCTTGCGGTCGACAGCCGTTCGGTCGGAATGGGCAACCTGTTCGCCGCGCTTCCGGGAAGCGGGACACACGGTGCGCGATACATCCGACCGGCGCTGCGGGAGGGTGCGGTAGCCGTTCTGACGGATCCGGATGGCGCGCGGATGGCCGAACGGGATATCTCCGCCGCCGATGTCGCGCTGGTGGTTTCGCAGGATCCCAGACAGACCCTCGCCCTCGCCGCCGCTCTCTGGTTCGGTCGGCAGCCCGATGTCGTGGTGGCGGTGACCGGCACGAATGGAAAGACCTCCGTCGCCACTTTTACCCGCCAGATCTGGTCCATTCTCGGGTTGGCGTCGGTGAACGTCGGTACCACCGGCGTTGAGGGCGCTTGGAGCGCTCCGCTGACCCACACCACTCCCGAGCCCGTCACGCTTCACCGGGTGCTTTCGGACGTGGCGGACAGGGGAATCCAGAGAGCCGCGATAGAAGCGTCCAGTCACGGACTCGACCAGCGGCGGCTTGACGGAGTCCGGCTGACGGCCGCCGCCTTTACAAACCTGGGTCACGACCATCTCGACTACCACGCCGGATTCGACGAATATTTCGCCGCGAAGGCGGGACTGTTCGACCGCATACTCACTGAGGACGGAACCGCGGTTATCAACCTGGACAGTCCACACGGTAAGGCGATGGCGAATGTCGCCCGGCGCCGGGGGCAGGTTCTCGTAAAGTTGGGCCGCGCGCCCGAAGCCGACCTGCGCATCCGGGCACAGCGCTACGATGCGAAGGGACAGCTTCTTCGGTTCGACTGGAATGGCCGGGCCCGGCAGGCGCGGTTGGGTCTGATCGGAGGCTTTCAGGCGGAAAACGCCCTGATGGCCGCAGGATTGGCGATCGCCTGCGGGAGCGAACCCGAGGAGGTGTTCGGGGCGCTTGAGCGCCTTCGATCGGTACGTGGGCGGATCGAACTGGCGGCGACGCGCGACAATGGCGGCGCGGTGTTCGTGGACTATTCCCATACGCCTGACGCGCTCGGGGCCGCGCTCAGGGCGCTGCGACCGCATGTAATGGGCCGGTTGATCGTGGTTTTCGGCGCCGGTGGTGACCGCGACAGTAGCAAGCGTCCCATGATGGGTGAGGAAGCCAGGCTGCACGCCGATATGGCGTTTGTCACGGATGACAATCCCCGCGGCGAGGATCCCGCCAGTATCCGTGCGGCGGTACTTGCCGGCTGTCCCGAGGCCACAGAGGTTCCCGATAGGGCCGAGGCGATCCTTCGTGGTGTGGACGCGCTTGAGCCAGGTGACGCGCTGCTGGTGGCGGGCAAGGGGCACGAGACAGGTCAAATCGTCGGTGACGATATTTTCCCCTTCAACGATGCCGAGCAGGCGAGCGTGGCGGTCGCGGCGCTGGACGGTAGGCCGACATGACACCGCTCTGGACGGCAACGGAGGCCGCCGCCGCCGCGGGAGGGCACACGACATCCGACTGGCGGGCTACGGGCGTTTCGATCGATACCAGAACGCTTGAGCCGGGCGACCTGTTCGTTGCCCTCACGAATGTGCGTGACGGTCATGATTTCGCCGCCGCCGCCCTCGAAGCGGGCGCGGCGGCCGCGCTGGTAAGCCGCGTTCCGGAGGGCGTTCCGGCCGATTCACCCCTTCTTGTCGTCGATGCCGTCCTTCCGGCGCTGCGGCGGCTTGCCGCCGCGGCGCGGCGACGGAGCGGCGCGAGGATCATTGGCGTCACCGGGTCGGTCGGCAAGACCTCCACAAAGGAAATGCTTCGTGCGGCGCTGTCGCGCCAGGGCTGTGTCCATGCGGCCGAGAGGAGCTTCAACAATCACTGGGGCGTGCCGCTCACATTAGCGCGCCTGCCACGGGATGCCGAGTACGCCGTCATCGAGATCGGAACCAGCCATCCCGGAGAGATCGCTCCGCTCGCCCGTCTCGCGCATCTCGACCTCGCGCTCGTAACGACGGTCGCCCCGGCGCATCTGGAAGCGTTCGGGAGCATTGAGAGCATCGCCCGGGAAAAGGCATCGATATTCGAAGGCCTCAAGGCCGGAGGGGCCGCGCTATTCCATGGTGAGCTTGAAGTCACGCCGGTTTTTGCCGCCGCCGCCGCGCGTGCGGGCGCGAGGTGCTACGAGTTCGGCCATGGCAAGAATGGGTTCTGCCAGCTTGTCGACCTGCAGGTGAAGGCCGGGGTTACCGTCGCGCGCGCGCGTGTCGGTGACAGGCGGGCGCTGTTCAAGCTGCCCGTCCCCGGACGCCATTTCGCCTTAAATGCCCTGGCGGCGCTTGGCGCGGTCGATCTCCTGGATCTGGATCTCTCCCTTGCCACGCAGGCTCTTGGGAACTGGCGGCCGCCGGAGGGACGCGGCACACATGAACGGCTGTCACTGGATCCAGGCGACGCGGCGCTCTCGTTCGAGTTGATCGATGACGCATTCAACGCCAATCCCGCGTCGATGGTGGCCGCGCTCGAGGCGCTCGCCGCGACGCGGCCCGTCGACGGGATCGGCCACCACGGACGGGGACGCCGCATCGCGGTTCTCGGTGACATGCTTGAGCTAGGTCCTGACGAGCACCGGCTACACGGGCAGCTGGTCGACTGCCCTTCGATTCAGTCGATAGACGTCGTTCACTGCGTCGGCCCGCGCATGCGAACCCTCTACGACCGGCTCCCGCGGGCGATGCGCGGGCGCTGGGTCGAAACCGCGGTTGAGCTGGCGAATTCGGCACGTGGTCTGGTTGACGCGGGAGATGTCCTGTTGGTCAAGGGCTCAAAGGGCAGCAAGGTTTCCCTTGTCGGCGACGCCGTCCGAGGGCTGGGTCTGCCGATGCCCGGCAATGAAAGGCAAGCCTGATGCTGTATTGGTTGAACGAATTTTCCGATGGAGGGGATTTCTTCAATCTCTTTCGCTACATAACATTTCGATCGGGCGGAGCCTTCTTTACGGCCCTGTTGTTCTGTTTCGTTTTTGGCGGGCCGATGATCAGGCTTCTCGGCAGATTTCAGGCCAACGGGCAGCCAATACGGGAAGACGGGCCGGAGAGCCATCTTGTGGCCAAGAAAGGCACGCCGACCATGGGCGGGCTCATGATTCTCGCGGCCCTGATCCTTTCGACCCTGCTCTGGATGCGGCTCGACAATCCCTTTCTCTGGATCATGCTGTTCGTGACGGTTGGCTTCGGCCTCGTCGGATTCGCCGATGATTTTCTGAAGATCAGGAGCGCTTCCTCGAACGGCCTTTCGGCCCGCCAGCGCTTCGTGATCGGATGCGGCATCGCCGTCATCGCCGGTTATTGGGCCAGCCTACACCATCCCGACGCGCTGCGGAACATGCTGGCGCTTCCCGTTCTCAAGGACACGTTGATGTACCTTGGCCTGATGTTCGTCCCCTTTGCCGCGGTGGTCATTGTTGGAGCGGCGAACGCGGTAAACCTGACCGATGGGCTTGACGGGCTCGCCATCATGCCGGTGATGATCGCCGCCGGTACGCTCGGCGTCATAGCATACGCTGTCGGCCGGATTGACTTCACCGAGTATCTCGACGTTCATTATGTTCCGGGAACCAGCGAGATTCTGGTTTTCTCGGCCGGACTGATCGGCGGGGGGCTTGGATTTCTCTGGTTCAACGCGCCGCCGGCGGCCGTGTTTATGGGCGACACCGGCGCGCTTGCCCTGGGCGGAGCGCTGGGGGCGATCGCGGTGGCGACCAAACACGAACTGGTTCTGGCGATCGTCGGGGGGGTTTTCGTGGTGGAGACCCTATCGGTAATCGTTCAGGTGGTGTATTTCAAACGCACCGGCAAGCGCATACTCCGCATGGCACCACTTCATCATCACTTCGAGAAACTGGGTTGGGCGGAGTCGCAGATCGTGATCAGGTTCTGGATCGTCGCGTTGATTCTCGCGCTGATCGGGCTGGCGACACTGAAGGTTAGATGAGGGCCCGCGGCCATCATCTGTCGGGAGGGGTGGACGGCCCGGAGAGCGCCGGGATCCGGATTTTCGCCCGCCCACGCGGCGCGCCGGGCACTTTCGATCCGATCCGTCACCTCGCGCGGGCGGGCCGGTGATCCCGGTTCTCGGCTATGAGGGGAGGAAGGTCGTGGTGCTCGGCCTCGGCCGATCGGGCCTCGCTTCCCTGCGCGCGCTTCGCGCGGGGGGCGCTCTACCATTGGCATGGGACGACAGTCCGGAGGCGAGATCCCGCGCCGAGGTCGAGGGTTTCACGTTATACGATCCTTCCGGACGGGGCGCACTGGATGGAGTTTCCGCGCTGATCGTGTCTCCCGGTATCCCGCATCTCTACCCCAAACCCAATTCTCTCATTGCGGACGCATATGCCGCCGGCGTCCCCGTCGACAACGACATCGGACTATTCTTCCGAAGCCTGTCCGTTTCCTCATGGGAGCGGTTCGAGAGCGTTCCGCGCGTGATCGCGGTTACCGGTTCCAACGGTAAGTCGACGACATCGGCGCTCATTCACCATATCCTGAGGCATGCGGGCAGGCGGTGCCAGCTAGCCGGAAACATCGGCCGGGGTGTACTTGATCTTGATCCACTCGGCGACGGTGAGATCGTGGTGCTTGAATTTTCCAGCTACCAGACGGACCTCGCCAGAGCATTGACGCCTGACATCGCTGTGTTCACCAACCTTTCGCCTGACCACCTCGACCGGCACGGCGGCGTCGGCGGTTATTTCGCGGCCAAGCGCCGCCTGTTCGTCGAGGGAGCGCCGGACCGCGCGGTGATTGGCGTGGATGAACCCGAGGGACGGTTCCTGGCCAACCAGCTTTCGATGGGCCCGACGGATGACCGGGTTATCCGGGTATCCGGCGAAAGCGGACTTTCCGGCCCGGGATGGACAGTCTCCAAACGGAAAGGGTTTCTGTCCGAACGCCGCAAAGGCAGGCAGATCGCATCGATTGATCTGCGCGGAATCGACAGCCTTCCCGGCCGCCATAATCACCAGAACGCCTGCGCCGCTTACGCCGCGGTCAGATGCATTGGTGTCGGGCCCGGGATGATTGAGGAGGCTCTGCACGCGTTTCAGGGGCTTCCGCATCGCAGCCAGGTGGTTGCCCGAGCTAATGGCGTGACCTTTGTCAACGACAGCAAGGCAACCAACTCGGACAGTGCCGCCCAGGCGCTCCGGGCGTTCGCGAGTATCCGCTGGATCGCGGGAGGCCTCGGCAAGGAGAACGGGATTGCGGACCTCAAGACTCATCTGGGTTCTGTGGTAAAGGCTTACTTCATCGGCCATTCGGCCCGTGAATTCGCGCTGCAGGCCGGCGGGACGCCGAGCGAGATCTGCGAAACGATGGAGCGGGCGGTCGCGAGAGCTTTCGAGGATGCCGAAGCGGGCGATACGGTGCTCCTCGCTCCGGCCGCGGCGAGTTTCGACCAGTTTCCAGACTTCGAGGCGCGCGGTGAGGCGTTCATGGCCGCGGTGAGGGACTGTCTCGAACGCTGACTTGCGGATCGATCCGGGCGAAGGCGTATGGAACGAGGGTATATGGATCGTGTGGAGGGGATGTCGGCCGCGTATCGCCCGCACGGCGAGACGGAACCACATCAATTGAACCGAATGAGGCCCGCCCCGGGCCCGCGCGCCGCGCGCGAAAACGCGGGATGCCTGGCGGATGAATGTCCTGGTGGCGGGGATGCTTGATCAAGGCTTCGTTTTGGGTGAAAGTGGGCGAGCCGAAGATCGCCCGCGAACGTTCGTCGCGGCGTTCCGGTTTGTGGCGACGTAACAGCTATGGGATGCGGTATTGGCGAAGATGGATTTACTCCGGCCCGTTGACGCCGCCGTTCGGCGCGCGGCGAAGACTTTCCTGCGAACCGCCCGTCACGGGGCCCTGGCGACAGTCAATCCCGCCGTCGGTATCCCCATGGCCAGCCGGATTTCCCTCGCAAGTGACAGCGCTGGAGCCCCCGTCTTCCTGATCTCAAGGCTTTCGGGCCATTTCGGTGCCCTTGAGAGCAACCCCCGCGCCTCTATCCTGCTCGGCGAACCCGGGCGGGGCGATCCATTGGCGCATCCGCGCATTACGGTCTTTGGCCGTGCGCGCCCTATTTCGGGCGAGGACCGTGCCCTAATCCGGCACCGCTATCTCGCGCGCCACCCGAAAGCGGAGCTATACGTTGATTTCGGAGATTTTTCCTTCTGGAAGCTGGAAATGGAAGGCGGTGCCTTCAATCAGGGCTTTGGCAAAGCTTACGAAATGACCGGTGACGATCTCTTGGCTCCGGTTGACCCAAAGCTGCGGGAGATCGAGCGCGAGGCGGTGGAGCACATGAATGACGACCATGCCGACGCGGTAACATTATATGCATGTGGAAATGCCGGCCGCCCGCCGGGAACATGGACGCTTGCGTGCCTCGACCTGGAGGGGCTTGATCTGGTTTCCGGGGACGAGGTCGCCCGTGTCTGGTTTGATCCACCGCTGAACGGTGCCGAGGAGCTGCGCCCGCGCCTCGTCTCCCTGGCAAAGCGTGCGCGTTCCGAAAAATCCCAGTAGAAGACCGCCATCATGTTTCACTCATTCTTCCCGAACCCCAAACTCTTCCTCATCTCAGCTATAGTATGGGCTATCGTGTGCCTCATTCTCTGGCACCTGGCATTCAGCGGCTGGGAAGATCCGCTTGGCATAGCGGCCGTGTTCGGATGGGATGCGGGCCGCGTCTGGCTCTACGAGTATACGGCGATCTGCTACGTGTCTTTCTCGGCGTTCTGGCTTCGCTACTCACGTCATCGCTGGTCGCGTTGGTCAGTGGCGGGGTCTACCCTGATCGTCTTCGCGACATGGTTCCAGGTGCAGCTGGACGTGATGATAAATGAATGGTTCGGCACTTTTTACGATACCGTCCAGCAGGCGCTGGCGGAGCCGAATTCCGTCAGCGCGGGCGATTATTATACGCAGCTGGCCACTTTCCTGAAAATCGCGATGGTGTTCATCATTACCGCCGTGGTCATCGCGTTCTTCACTTCGCACTATGTCTTTCGGTGGCGTACGGCGATGAACGATCACTATGTTTCGCTGTGGCCGAAAGTGCGCCACATCGAGGGCGCGTCCCAGCGCATCCAGGAAGATACCATGCTGTTCGCGAGGATCATGGAGTCGCTTGGTTCGCGCCTTATCGACGCGGTGATGACGCTTCTGGCCTTTCTGCCTATCCTATGGGGGCTCTCGTCTTACGTGAAAGAATTGCCCTTTGTCGGGGAAGTGCCCCAAGCACTGGTATTCGTGGCGATCCTTTGGTCAATCTTCGGAACGACCATTCTCGCGCTCGCCGGCTGGCGGCTCCCGGGACTCGAGTTCCGGAACCAGCGCGTTGAGGCCGCGTTCCGTAAGGAGCTCGTTCTTGGCGAAGACAACGCGGAGCGCGCGCGGCCGCCGACACTGGGAGAACTTTTCGCGAACGTGCGAAAGAATTACTTCCGGCTGTATCTCAACTATCTTTATTTCAATGTCGTACGTTACTCATACCTGCAGGCGGGTGTGATCCTGCCTTACATCGCGCTCGGTCCTACAATCATCGGCGCCGGTTTCACTCTTGGGGTCATGCAGCAGATTCTGCGCGCCTTCGGACGGGTCGAGTCGTCGTTCCAATTTCTGGTTATGTCGTGGACCACGATCGTTGAGCTTATCTCGATCTACAAGAGACTGGCCGCTTTCGAACGGGCCATAGCAGGCGATGAACAGGCTGCGATCGAATTCGAAACCGCCGATTTATACAGGTAAATACGGCTAGATCACGGTCCCCGGGGTCGCGGGCTGGGGAATTCCCTGGCCCGTCAGCCGGCGCGGGCCGGGACAGTGGCACCTGTCCATGGGCGCGTCCCGCGGTGGGCGTCCCTCCGGCGTCGCGGCCCCCTTTTTCCGAACGACAGGAACCGGTTGGGATTCCTCCGGTGAGCCGGGCAGGCCCGCCCGCGCCCGCGAATCGCTATGCCGCCACGCGTGACACACGCTGGACAGGAGCGAGGATATCAAGATTTCGCGAGGCGATCGTTGGCTTGACGAGCGACCATCGCTCCGAAACCGGGCTGACCGGATCGGCGATGGACAATCCGATCACCCTTCGTTGATGCGCTGATAGAAAATCGACACTATCATTGCCGCGCTTTACGGCGTCTTTGCGGCGCATGGCCATGTCAGCGCGGAATCCCCAAACCTCCGTAAGATCGGCCTTCAGATTGCGGGAAGCGCGGGTCATCGGCGCCCATAGTATGGGGCCACACTAACCCGTCGGCCCGAAACGGGAAAATCTCCGGGTGGAGTCCCGTTCACGGGAGGCGTGCCGATCACGCCCGACATAACCCAGATGCCTGACAGTAAACTTGGCATCCCGGCAAACTAGGGTTATTGGGCGATGGGTGGCTAGCGCCGTGCCCGAGACAGAACCCCGGATCGACAATGCGTCTGTTTTCAATACTGACCGCGCTTCTGGTTTCAGCCGGTCTGTACATGCTGGTCTTCGAAAGGGAGGCGGTCAAAGCGATTTCGTCGCAGGATGTTCCAACTGATGTCATTGGAGCCGGCGCCTCGCCGCCGCGGGAGGAGACCGCGATTAAACCGGTATCCGTGGTTGCCATAAAGTCATCGGAGCGCACCATTCCACAAGCTGTGGCGATCAGCGGACTCACCGAGGCCAATCGGCAGGTAGAGGTGCGCGCCGAAACCGCGGGCACGGTGATTTCCGAACCGCTGCGCAAGGGCGCTTCGGTTGAAGCGGGGGAAATTCTCTGCAAGATCGACCCCGGTATACGGCAGGTCTCCCTGGCGGGAGCGGAGGCGGCGCTGGCGGAGGCCAGGTCAAGGCTTCCGGAAGCGGAGGCAAGGGTAAGTGAGGCCGAGTCGCGCCTCGCGGAAGCGACCCTGAACCTGAACGCGGCTTCCAGCCTCGCGCAGGGCGGGTTCGCCTCGGAATCCCGCGTGGTCGCCGCCGAGGCCGCCGCCGACGCCGCGCGCGCCGGCGTGAAGGCCGCGCAGTCACAGCTCAAAAGCGCCAAGGCAGGCGTGCAGACCGAGGAAGCCAACGTCGCATCCGTCAGGAAGGATATAGAGCGGTTAGAGATCCGCGCGCCGTTCGCGGGACTGCTGGAGTCGGATACCGCCGAACTTGGCTCACTGCTCCAGCCAGGCGGACACTGCGCGACCGTAATCCAGCTGGATCCGATCAAGCTTGTCGGTTTTGTAGTGGAAACCGACATAGACAAGATCAGGACGGGCTCCCGCGCCGGAGCCAGGCTCGCGACGGGCCTCGACATAGCCGGACAGGTGACGTTCATCTCGCGTTCGGCCGATCCGCGAACACGAACGTTCAGGATCGAGGCCACGGTACCGAATCCCGATCTGGCCATACGTGACGGCCAGACAGCTGAAATCGCCATTGAGGCCGGCACACGGAGAGCGCACCTCGTTCCACAGTCAGCGCTGACCCTTAACGACGACGGGGCACTGGGGGTGCGCCTCGTCAATGATCGGCTCGCCGCGAGTTTCTTCCCGGTCACCGTGCTCCGCGACAGCCCGGACGGGGTGTTCGTCGGAGGACTCGATGAGGTGGCGAGTGTCATCGTCGTCGGTCAGGAATACGTGACCGATGGTGTCCCGGTCATCCCGACTTACCGGGAGGGCGGACAATGAAAGCCATCGTCGATTGGGCCGCGAGCCGGGCGCGGATGGTCCTGGCCTTCATTATGATCTCGCTGATCGCGGGCGTGGTGTCTTACGGTTTTCTTCCCAAGGAAGACCAACCCGAAATCGACATTCCCGTCATTTTCGTTTCGGTGGATTTGCCGGGTATATCGGCGGAGGACAGCGAGAGGCTGCTGATTCAGCCGATGGAATCGGAACTCTCCGACCTGAACGGCCTCACGGGAATGAACGCCATAGCCTCCGAGGGCTATGCGGGTATCGCGCTGGAGTTCGAGTTTGGCTGGGACAAGGCCCAGACGGTCGCGGACATCCGCGACCGGATGGACAAAGCCGAGGCAATCCTGCCACAGGGTGCGCAGAAGTATTCGATCAACGAAATCGTCTTCTCTGATTTCTGGGTCATGCTGGTCAATACGGGAGCCGTTCCGGAACGTACCCTCCTTCGCCTGGGAAAGGAGATCCAGGACAGGCTCGAAAGCCTGGAACCTGTTACGGAAGCCGCGCTCGTCGGACACAGAAACGAGATGCTCGAAGTGGTGATCGATCCGTTACTGCTCGAAGCCTACAATGTCACCGGGGGAGAGCTCATCAATGTCGTGACGAACAACAACCAACTGATCGCGGCCGGTGAGGTCGAGAGCGATCAGGGCGCGTTCAGTGTGAAGATCCCGGCCACCTACGAGGACTACAGGGACGTCTACGAACTTCCCGTGAAGGTAGAGGGCGACAGCGTCGTCAAACTGGGACAACTGGCCCAGATCCGTCTCAATTTCGAGGACCGGAAAGGGACCGCCAGGCACAACGGCGTCGACGCCGTAGCTCTTTACGTATTCAACCGTAGGGGTTTCAACCTGCTGGAGACGGCGCAGTCCGTTCGCGACGAGATCGAGGAGGTGCGCCAGGCATGGCCCGCCGAGCTGCGGCAGGCGGTCGAGATCCGTATGTCCAATCAGGGCTTTGTCATCGCCTCGATGATCAATCAACTGGAATCCTCGGTACTGACCGCGGTCGCACTGGTCATGATCGTCGTTCTCGCAACACTCGGCACCCGCGCCGCCCTGCTAGTCGGCTTCGCGGTTCCGACATCCTTCCTGTTATGCTTCGTCTTTCTCGCGGCCATGGGCGTCGCTATCTCGGGTATTGTGCTATTCGGTCTGATACTTGCGGTGGGAATGCTGGTGGATGGGGCGATCGTCGTCGTGGAGTACGCCGACAGGCGGATCTCCGAAGGTTCGGGACCAATGCATGCCTACGTGGACGCCGCCAAACGAATGTTCTGGCCCGTTGTCAGTTCGACCGCCACAACGCTCTGCGCGTTCCTGCCGATGCTGTTCTGGCCAGGCGTCTCGGGCGAGTTCATGGGAATGCTGCCGGTTACGCTGATCTTCGTGCTTTCCGCGTCCCTGGTCGTCGCGCTGATATACCTTCCGGTGATGGGCGGTGTCGCGGGACGCCTCGACCGCCGTATTGACGAGACTTCCCGGGCGTTGCGCCGGGCGTTACCCTATTGGGGGATACGGGCGGCTCTCGCGGCGGTGTCCGTATATGTCGTCTTCCTCGGCGCGATGCAGCTGCTTAACCCCGGATACCTCACCGGAATGCGAATTGGGGATTCAGGCGGACCGCTTGCCTATCTGCCGGGAGTTGTTCTGTTTCTGGTCGGAGCGGCCCTGACCGCGGTAACCGTAGGCTCAGTTCGGATCACACGCACCCGAAACCGTATCCGCGTGGGCCGCCGCAGAACGTTGTTCGGCGGGTTCATCCGGTTCATCGTGGGAAACCCGATCATGCCGGTCGTTACGATCTGCGTTGTTATCGGCCTGATCGTGGCGACCTTCAACTATTACGGCCAGAACAATCTTGGCATCGAGTTTTTCGTTGACACGGAACCGGAGCAGGCGACCGTCTATGTCCGTGCACGTGGCAATCTGTCCCTTGCCGAGAAAGACGCCCTGGTCGGGGAGGTGGAGGAGGTCATTCTCGCCACGCCCGGTATTGACAGCGCCTTCGCTTCCGCCGGCGATAACGAAATGAGCCGGAACGCGCAGAATTCGGTTCCTCCAGGCGACGCCATTGGCCAGGTACAGATCGAACTCACACGCTGGGAGGACCGCCCCCGCGTGGCTGGCGACCCGTTGCTTTTCGGCTTTTTCGAGACCACGAACATAGCCGGGGAATACGACGGCAACCGGATCCTGAATGACCTTGAGTTACGTCTGGCGGAGATCCCGGGCATCAGGACGGAAATCCAGAAAGCCGAGAGTGGTCCGCCGGTCGGAAAGCCGGTTCATCTCCGGCTAAGAAGCAATGACTTCGATGCGTTGCGTGCGGCAGTGGAAGTCACGCTGGAGAAATTCTCCGAAACCGAAGGACTTATCGACATTGACGACTCGCTGCCCTTACCGGGCATCGACTGGCAGATTGATGTCGATGTCGAGAAGGCGGGCCTTTTCGGCACCAATGTCGCGACGGTGGGTGCCATGGTGCGGCTCGTGACGCACGGAATTCTGCTCGACACTATGCGCGTTGATTCCTCCGATGAGGAAATCGAAATCCGTGTCCGTCTTCCCGACGACTATCGGTTACTCGCGACACTCGACAGCCTGAAGGTGCAGACAGGCGACGGGAACGTACCGCTGTCGAATTTCATAACCCGGAGACCTGTCCAGAAACTGGACGAAATCGAACGTTCCAATCAGGAGCGGTATTTTGACGTCAGGGCTAACGTCACTCCCGGTCTCCGGAAAATCGTCGACGTCGCGTCCGGGGAAACCGTGGGATTCGCGTATCCGCCGGACATGGAGGCGGATGGTGGAAACGACACGTATCGGAGCGATCTCGGCCCGCGGGAAATCACCTCCGGGCTTGCGGAAGAGACTTTGCGGCTCGTTCCGGTCAACGGCGCGGAACGCGTCGCCACATTGACCGAGTGGCTTGAGACCGGGCCCTTTCCATATGGGGTCAGGGCGGAATGGTCAGGAAACCGGGAAGATGAGGTCGAAAGCCAGACGTTCCTGATGAACGCGTTCGCCGGAGCGTTGGGCCTGATGTTCGTAATTCTTCTGGCGCAGTTCAACAGCTTCTATAACTCGGTCCTGGTCCTTCTCGCGGTCGTTATGTCGACCACCGGAGTGCTGATCGGAATGCTGGTGATGCAGCAGCCGTTCTCGACAGTCATGACGGGAACCGGAATCGTGGCGCTAGCCGGAATCGTGGTCAACAACAACATCGTTCTGATAGATACGTATCAGGAATACAGACGATATATGCCTGGTATCGAGGCGATCATACGGACCGCGGAAGTCCGCATCAGGCCCGTTCTGATGACCACGATCACGACGATGGCGGGACTGACGCCGATGATGTTCGGTGTTTCGCTGGACTTCATCAATGGCGGCTATACGATCGACTCACCCACCGCGCTATGGTGGAAGCAACTGGCCACGGCCGTGGTTTTCGGTCTCGGCACCGCGACAGCCCTGACTTTGCTATACACGCCGTCGATGCTTGCGCTCCGCGTCTGGGTCGTCACTTACGCAAACGCCCTGGCGCGACTTCTCGCATGGCTATCCATGCCCCGTGGCAGCCGGGCGGCTCGGGACTGGGCGCTGAAACAGGCCATACGCCGGATGGAATCGCCTGAAATCGTCTGGGAGACCGGCAGCGCCGGGGAGTGGCGGTCTATCGCGGCGACTGCCGAGGGTTCCGATGGCGGGCCGGGCGACGCTACGACTCCATTGCGCGCGGCGGAGTGACCGTCCCGATGACGCATCGGGCTCAATGGGTCCAGCCGGTTCGTCTGGTGGCGTAATGCCGCTGACATCGGGATCGCCCCGGACAGTGGCGAGAGGGGAACGCGCAAGGCGTCCCCTCTCATCGAGACCGCTCACTCGGCCGCGACACGGTCTCCAGCGGAGGCGAGAGCCCGTCTCAGATATCGCCCCGTGTGGCTTGTCGGATGTTCGGCGACATTTTCCGGCGTGCCTTCGCAGACGATCTGGCCGCCACCATCGCCCCCTTCCGGCCCGACATCGATGATCCAGTCGGCTGTCTTTATAACATCCAGATTATGTTCGATCACGATCACCGTATTGCCCTGATCGACCAACTCATGCAGAACTTCCAGAAGCTTGCGCACGTCCTCGAAGTGCAGACCTGTCGTCGGTTCATCAAGTATGTACAATGTCCGGCCCGTCGAACGTCTGGCAAGCTCCTTTGACAGCTTGACCCTCTGCGCCTCGCCCCCGGAAAGGGTGGTTGCCTGCTGACCGACCTTTATGTAGCCGAGACCCACACGGTTCAGCGCGTCCATTTTCTCACGGATCCCCGGAACCGCCCTGAAGAACCCGCGCGCCTCCTCGACCGTCATATCAAGTATATCGGCGATTGACCTTCCCTTGAATCTTACCTCGAGAGTCTCGCGGTTGTACCTCGCGCCTTTGCAGGTCTCGCAGGTTACGTACACATCCGGAAGGAAATGCATCTCGATCTTGATCACGCCGTCACCCTGGCAGGCTTCACAGCGTCCGCCCTTGACGTTGAAACTGAACCGTCCCGGCTTGTAACCGCGGGCCCTCGCCTCAGGCAGTCCGCAAAACCAGTCCCGGATCGGGGTGAAGGCGCCTGTATAGGTTGCCGGGTTGGATCGCGGCGTACGGCCGATCGGACGCTGATCGATATCGATCACCTTGTCGAGATGCTCCAGCCCCCGAATCGCCTCACATGGCGCGGGTGTCCGCCGAGTGCCGTTCAGGCGCATTGATGCCGTCTTGAACAGCGTTTCGATGATCAGCGTTGACTTGCCGCCGCCGGAGACGCCGGAGACACAGATGAAACTTCCCAGCGGGAACGTCACGCTCATTGACTTGAGGTTGTTGCCCGTCGCGCCAATGACGGTAAGTGCCTTGCCATTCCCGCCGCGGCGGCGGGCCGGAACGGGAATCGCGCGACGGCCGGCAAGGTACTGACCGGTAATCGACGAGCTGTTGGCGGCGACCTCGCTCGGAGATCCCTGGGCCACGACGCGTCCTCCGTGCGCGCCCGCGCCCGGCCCGATGTCAATGACCTGATCCGCGACCCTTATCGCTTCCTCGTCATGTTCGACGACGATGACGGTGTTTCCCTGATCGCGTAGGTTCCTGAGCGTATCGAGAAGACGACCGTTGTCCCGTTGGTGGAGTCCGATCGAAGGTTCATCGAGAACGTAGAGAACGCCCGTCAGTCCACTGCCGATCTGGCTCGCGAGCCGTATTCTCTGGCTTTCACCGCCTGAAAGCGTTCCCGCGCCGCGGGAGAGTGTCAGGTATTCCAGACCGACATTCCTGAGAAACCCGAGCCGTTCACGGATTTCCTTTAGAACCGCCCGCGCGATCTCATTTTGCTGGTCGGTGAGCGAAGAGGGCACGGCCTCTATCCACGCGAACGCCTCACCGATCGACATTCGGACGACATCGCCGACATGCCTGTCTCCGATCCTGACCGCGAGCGCCTCCTCCCGCAACCGGAAACCGTTGCACGCCCCGCACGGCCGGTTGTTCTGATAACGCTCGAACTCCTCCCGGATCCAGTTCGAATCCGTCTCGCGGTAACGCCTTTCCATGTTGGGGATGACACCCTCGAATGCCCGACTCACTTGATAGACCCGCCCACCGTCATCATAGCGGAACCGTATTTCCTCATCACCGGAACCGTATAGGAACACCTTTCGGACATTTTCCGGAAGATCTTTCCATTTTAGTGTCTTATCGAAGCCATAATGACGTGAAATCGCGTCGATGGTCTGTAGCAGGTATGGAGACTTTCCCTTACGCCACGGTGCCAGAGCGCCGTCGGCAAGCGTGATGCCATCGTCCGGCACCACCAGCCGCTCGTCAAAGAACAGTTCCACACCCAACCCATCGCATTTAGGACAGGCACCGAACGGTGCGTTGAAACTGAAGAGCCGCGGTTCGATCTCCGGGATGGTGAACCCGGACACCGGGCATGCGAAATTCTCGCTGAAGGTAATTCGCTCGGGCTCTCCTTTCGCTGGGGCCGTTTCGAGAACCGCTATTCCGTCAGCCAGATCAAGCGCGGTACGGAAGGAATCCGCGAGCCGGGTCTCGATCCCCTCACGCACGACAATCCGGTCCACGACAACGTCGATGTCGTGGCGGTACTTTTTGTCAAGTTTTGGTGGCTCGTCAAGGTCATGGAATTCACCGTCGACCTTGACGCGCAAGAAGCCCTGTTTGCGAAGCTCAAGAAATTCCCTGCGATATTCGCCTTTCCGGTCACGTACTATCGGGGCGAGAAGGTAACCGCGCGTACCCTCGGTCAATGCCGACACCGCTTCGACCATATCCTGCACCTGCTGCGCTTCGATGGGCAGGCCGGTGGCGGGTGAGTACGGCGTTCCGACCCGGGCGAAGAGCAGTCTCATGTAATCATAGATCTCCGTGACCGTGCCGACCGTGGACCGCGGGTTTTTGGAGGTCGTCTTCTGCTCTATCGAAATCGCGGGGCTCAAGCCCGTGATCTGGTCGACATCCGGCTTTTCCATCATATCCAGGAACTGCCGCGCGTAGGCCGAGAGCGATTCAACGTAACGCCGCTGCCCTTCCGCGTAGATCGTGTCGAATGCGAGCGATGACTTTCCGGACCCGGACAGACCGGTGATTACAACCAGCTCGTCCCGGGGAATGTCCACATCAATGGACTTCAGATTGTGCTCGCGCGCCCCGCGTACCCCAATCTTTTTCATCTCCGCCATGAAGTACCCCTTTGCCGGTTGGCGATTGAACGGAACGGGCCGAGACGTCGGACAGTCGTCCGGGAAGCCCGGAACTTCTCGAACATCCACTAAGAAATTCGGCGAACCGCACGGAGGGCCAGATGGATTGCCGCGCCTGCGCAGAACACGAGGAAAAGCGAGAGCATCAGGCCTCCGTAGCCGAATGGTCCTATCGTCGCCAGCATAACCGGCGTCCCGACCGTGTTACCGAGATTACCGACCTGTGCCAAGCCGCCATTGGCAAGGGCGCGATCCACCGAAGTCTCGTTGAGCTGCGGTACGGAAGCGAATGTAGCGCCCTGCACGAGACCGAATCCGACGCCGAGCGCGAGGACGGGAAGTGTTGAGCCCGGGAAGGTCGCGACCGACAGCGCCGCCGCGGCGCAGACGGCGAACCCGGTCACGGTAACCGATACAGCCTCAATCAGGCGCAACAACAGGATGCCGAGCGTCATGGATGACAGGATCGAAACCAGTGGCATTGCGCCGAGGATGACGATACGTCCGCTTTCCGGCAGGAATGGCGGGAGTGCCGTCAGTATGCCAACGTAACAGAACGTATAGGAAAACCAGCCAAACGCCGGTGCGCCGATCCGGGCGGAGGAGTAAATTCGGCGATGCGCGAGCGCCAGATCCGCCAGACGTGGCGTTCGGGTAACCGACTCCAGCGGCGGCGGTAAGGCCAGAAGAGCCAGAGCGACAGCGACCAAAAACGCCGCGTGCGCCAGCATCAGCGCCGCAAGGCCGAACGATTCGGCGAACGGTAGGCCGGCCCAGGCCAGAACCGCGAAGGAAACGCCAAAGAAGGTACTCCAAAGCGTCAGTGTGCGACCGCTGTCCCTCGAGGCGCTGTTCTGGGCGATCAGGGTCGGTGCGGCGACCACTATCGCGAGGTGGGCGGCGCCTTCCAGAACGCGGCTGGCGAGGAAAACCGCAATCGGGGGGAAGGTGGCCTGAAGCACTGACATGGCGGCCCCGACGGCAAGCGCGGCCAGCACCGATCGGCGATAGCCGGCCCGGGCCACGAATACACCCGCGATGACCCCGAACAGGATGCCGAGGAAGCCCACAAGGGACACCGCGAAGCCCAGCGACGCATCCGCGTCCGGATAGATCTCCGAAAGCCGGTGGAAAGTGACACTCAGTTTGCCGTATTGAGCGCCCGCGCCCAATCCCGCCGCCCAGAGCAGCCACACCAGAAGCCAGTTGGTTCGAGAATTCATGAAATGTCCGGACCGGGGTAGTGAGCGGGCTGTATTCAACCAAGGCTAGTGCAGTCGCGCAAGAATCACGACAGGCAACCAATAGTGGCAAACAGCCGGGCTTCCCTTGGGGATCCACGATAGGATCGTGAGGTGGCATGAGTCCGGTGAGGATGTTCGGTACATGACTTCAAGGCGGCGGACGAAGTCTGAAGCGGGCTCCACGCCGATGCCTGACTGGCAAGGTACGCTGACACAGCCAGCCCCTGATTTGACCTGCTTGGAGATCTGGTGGGAAATGGTGCGGAGGCGGTGATTCCCACACGGCAGAACCGGACGGCGCCCCGGGAGTGTGACCGTGAGGCGTACGGGTGGAGACGTCCGGTTCCGGTGGAAAGCCTCGTCGCGGGGAGCGGGGCGATCGGGAAGCGATACGACAGGACGGACGAGAGCTCCACGGCGGGGATTCTTCTCGTCCCCAGTTTGGCCGCCGGGAGATGACTCTCAACGGACGCTAGCGCTCTCCCCTTCTATAAGGGGTCATCAACGCTGCCGGCACCTGTGCACGGCGGGCCACCAGGATGAGTGCGACGATGGACAGGATATAGGGTGCCATAAGGAACAGTTGGTAGGGCACGCCCTCCACGACAGTTTGCAGGCGCAATTGGTAGGCATCAAAAAATGCAAAGAGCAGGGCACCCAGAAGCGCTTTTCCCGGTCGCCAGGATGAGAAGACCACGAGGGCTATGCAGATCCAGCCTCGTCCCTGTACCATTTCAGGGAAAAAACTGTTGAAAGCCGCTGTTGTCAGGAACGCGCCGCCCAAAGCCATGAGCGCTGAACCCGCCATAACGCAGCCAATGCGGATGAGCGCCGGATCAAGCCCTTGGGACTCCACCGTGTGGGGGTTCTCCCCTGTCATCCGGATCGCTAGGCCAAGCGGCGTTCGGGCCAGAACGTATGCTATGACCGCCACGGCAATGAGTGCGAGGTAGGTGGGCGCTGTCTGCACGAAGAGGACGGGTCCGAGGAATGGGAGGTCTGACAGGATCGGGATATCGAGTGGACGGAAGGGATCGATCGTCGGAGGAGATTCCCCAACGGTCACGATCAGGCGGTAGAGGTAATAGGCCAGCGCCGAGGCAAAAAGCGTTATGCCGAGGCCTGACACGTGCTGCGACAAGCCAAGCGGTACGGTCAAGAGCGCATGCAACAGCCCAATGAGCGCTCCCGCCGCCGCCGCAATCAGGAGACCTGTCCAGAGATCCGAGCCGAGGAACACCGAGAGCCAGCCGCTCATCGCGCCCATAGTCATGACTCCCTCGATCCCGAGGTTCAAGACACCTGAACGCTCACACAAAAGCGCACCTAGCACTCCGAAGATAAGCGGAGTGGCGATGCGAAGAACCGCCGCCCAGAGGCTCGCACTGAACAGGAGATCGAGCGATTCGATCATCGGCGGATTCTGTAGCTGCTGAAGAGGAGCGCGACCAGCATCGTCAGTAGCGCCAGAGCCACAATAACATCGGCGATGAAGGACGGCACGCCTGTCGCTCGACTCATCGCGTCTGCTCCGACGAAGATCGTAGCCACAAAGACAGCAGCGGCAACAACTCCAGCCGGATGCAACGCGGCCAGCATTGCCACGACAATGCCCGCATAGCCGAAGCCGGGCGACATGGTGGTAGTCACGCCGCCCGTCACGCCCGTTACTTCGATAACTCCCGCCAGCCCTGCCAACCCGCCGGACAGAAGGGCCACGCCGATGATCGTGCGTGGAAGGGAAACACCTGCGAATTCCGCAGCGCGCGCGTTGAGACCCAACGCCCGTGCTTCCATCCCGAAGACGGTTCGTGCGAGAAGCAGCCAGATAATACCCGCTATGGTCAAGGCGATCAGAAGACCGATATGAAGCCGCGTGTTCGGGATCAGATCCGGTAGGCGGTATGCCTTGTCCACTGGTACCGATTGCGGCCAGCCGAACGCCAGCGGGTCGCGCAGCGGTCCCTCGATCATCAAGCCCACGAATAGGATGACGATGAAATTCATCAGAAGTGTCGTGACAACTTCATCCACGCCGAACCGTAACCGCAAGTAGGCCGGTCCGCTCAGCAGGAGTGCACCTGCCACCATGCCGACGACTATCAGGACGGCGATCCCTATCGCTGGAGGCAGTCCCGAGATCAGGTTATGGCCCACCCAGGCCACGGACAGTGCGCCGAGGTAGAACTGCCCTTCTCCCCCGATGTTCCAGAAACGCGCGCGGAAGGCGACGGCGACCGCCAGCCCGGTCAGCACGAGTGGGACAGCTCGGGTCAGCGTCTCCGTCACCGCGAGGCGTGAGCCCAGTGAGCCGCGCAGTATCTCAACGTAGGCCAAAAGTGGGTTCACCCCGGCGGCAAGGATCAGCATGGCAGAGAGAGCCAAGGCCACCGCGATGGCGACGAACGGCGTGGAGACCGCTAGTGTCCATGGCACGCTTGCGCGTCTTTCAAGCCGCATCGCCTAGCTCTTCCCAGACACCGGCCATCATCAGACCTAGGCGGCGGGAGTCGGCCCTTTCCGCCGCCACAGGTTGCGACAGGCGTCCCCCGACGATGGCCTGCAGCCGGTCGGACAGGCCCACGGCTTCTTCAAGGTCTTCCGAGATAAGGATTGTCGCCGCGCCCGCCTCCCGCGCAGATAGGAGTTCGCCATGCACAGCAGCGATGGCACCTTCATCAAGGCCGCGCGTGGGCTGATTGGCGATGATGACCTTCGGTGCGGCAGCCAACACGCGGCCGAGGATCAGCTTCTGTATATTGCCGCCCGAGAGCAATCGGATACGCATTTCAGGAGTGGCGCCGCGAACGTCGAACCGCTTGATGAGATCCGCCGCATGGCACCGCGCCACGCCGCGCCGAACGAAGCCATGGGTGGAAAACTCGGGAGTTGCCAGATGTTCCAGAACGCCATTCTCCCAGACCGACAGTTCTCCCACAACCCCCTCCGCGTGGCGGTCCTCAGGGATGCGTCCGACCCCCTCGGCGATAAAGGCGCGCGGCCCCTGACCGCCGATCTCACGCCCCTCCAGCGTGAGCCGCCCGGTCTCTGGCGCTGCGACGCCCGACAGGAGAGCCCCAAGCGCCACCTGTCCGTTACCGGAAACACCGACAATGCCGAGGATCTCGCCGGCGTGTACCGTGAAGGACACACCTTTCAACATAGGCTTGCCGTCGAGATGAACCGTCACGTCCTCGGCCACCAGCCGTGGTGGACCAATCGCATGAGCCTCCCGCTTGGGTCGCGTCACTCGGCACCCGACCATGAGTTCGGCCAGTTCATCAGACGAGGTCTCGGTGGGCGTGCGTTCGGCCATTATCCGGCCTTCTCGAAGGATGGTGATCCGGTCGGAAGCGGCCATGACTTCGTTTAGCTTGTGACTGATGAAGATGATCGACAGGCCCTGTCGGGTCATGCTTCGCAAGGTATCGAACAGGCGGTGCGCCTCAGGTCGGGCAAGGACGGCGGTGGGCTCGTCCAGAATCAGGATTCGCGCGTCGCGGTAAAGCGCCTTCAGGATTTCGACACGCTGGCGTTCTCCTATAGACAGACCGAGCACGCGTGCATCGGGGTCGACTGTCAGGCCAAATTGCTCCGAAAGCGCAAGTAGTCGGGCGCGGCCCTCCTCGCAGCGGCTCTTGGCGCGCAATAGTGGTTCCGATCCCAGCATAACGTTGTCAAGGACGCTCAGGTTGCCGGCTAGCGTGAAATGCTGGTGCACCATGCCGACACCGGCCTTGATGGCGGCGCGCGGGCGACCGGGCGGCAGCGTCTTCCCAAAGACCTTCACCGTACCCTCATCGGCGGCGTAGTGGCCAAAAAGGATGTTCATCAACGTTGTCTTGCCCGCACCGTTTTCTCCCAGAAGCGCGAGAATCTCACCTTCCTTCAGTTTTAGGGTCACGTCGTCATTGGCGGTCACACCGCCAAAGCGTTTGGTGATCCGGTCGAGGCGCAGGACTGTGCTCATTCCGGCATTCCCGCAATGGGAAAAGGAAAAGGAATCTGCGGCAGAGCCGGGACGATCCGCGAGGCAAGAGCCAGGAGCGCGCGGTCGGAGTGCGGTGGACCAATGATTTGCGCCCCGCGTGGGAGGCCATCCGACATAGCCGCCGGGATGGCCAAAGCCGGAAGGCCTGCAAGATTGGCGAGCGCCACGCAGGGGGCCATGACCTCCATCCGTTCCAAATGCCGGTCAAGATCGGCATGGTCGGTGGTAAAGTGCCCGGTTCGTGGCGGAGGGCCGGACAGGACAGGCATCAGCGCCGCGTCGCATCGCGACAGAAGCGCGTTATGCGTAGCATCCGAAAGTTTCGCCAGCCGGTTGGTCATGGCGAAGACCTGCGTCCCTGACATCACGCGGCCCCGCGCCCGGTTCGTGGCGGCGAGAGGGCTGATTTCGGCGTCAGGGACATCAACCGAATCTAGAACGGCAGTGAGTGCCACGGCAAGAATCTCTCCGATCAGACGGTGGACTTCCCGCCCCAACGTCTCCGGTGTATTTATGTCCACGATCTCGCATCCCGCATCAGCCAGATGACCCGAAACAAGCAAGGCCGCGTCGGCTTCGCCCGATCCGCACTCTGACGGGATTGCCAGCCCGATCACCGGCGCTCGTGGTAGCCGGGCCTCGGCCGTCGTCAAGCGTGTCAACTCATAAGCCGCCGCGACATCCCGGAGCGACCGGGCCAAGACTCCCTCGGATGCGATACCCATCAGGTGGTTTGCAAAGATAGGTCCGGACACCTCCGCCCCACGCGAGGGTTTCAGCCCCCAGAGCCCGCATGCCGCGGCCGGCACACGGAGGGAGCCCGCCGCATCGGTGGCGTGGGCGATGGAAACGATCCCGCCGGCCACCGCCGCCGCAGCCCCGCCGGACGAGCCGCCGGGCGTTCGATCAGTATCAAACGGATTGCGCGCCACGGGTCCTCGTGGAGGTTCGGAACTAAGTGCGAAGCCGAATTCGGGGACGGTCGAGAGACCGACGGGCGCCAGCCCACCGGCCCGAAACGCCTGTGTTAGGCGACCCTCGCTCTCGCGATCTGTCTCAGGCAGTCGCAGTCGTAGCGCCTCAGATCCCAGGCCTTGCCGCAGATTGGCCACCTGAGCGCCTAAGTCCTTAGCCAGCATTGGGACGCCGGCGAAGGGGCCACCCGTAGCCGCACCCTCCTTCACCGTTCGTACGGCCATGCACTTGGGAAGCAAGGCGACGACTGCACCGAGATCCTCGCGCGCTTTGGCCGCATCATATGTGGCATCCACGACCGCCTGTGGGCTGACCGCGCCCCCCGCAATCGCCACCGCTAGCGCTGTTGCGTCCGCCACGTGCCTAAAGCTTTTCAGGCGGGCTCGGCAGGATCGATGGGAACCTCGAAAACACCCGCCTCGATCATCTTCTTTCTGGCCTCCATGCCTGGAATGGCGTCTGCCGGCACCATGTCGGCCACGTAGACAAGTTCGTTGCCGCCATGGGCCATAAAGGAGTACTCGGTGTAGTCGCGCCCTACCTGTTTGTCTGCCTGAACGTCGGCCACGACCGCCGCGATGGTGGGTCCGTAATTCCAGATTGCGTTGGCGAAGACCGTGTCGGGATAGCGCGGGGTATAGTCGATTAGGCTGCCGATGGCCTTTACGCCGCGCGCCTGCGCTCCGTCCGCCGTGCCGATCCGCTCGCCAAAAAGGATGTCAGCACCTGCATCGATCTGGGCGACCGCGGCCTCCTGCGCACGTGCCGGGTCGAACCAAGCGCCGATGAAGCCGTTGAGGAATGTCGCGTCGGGGTTCACCTCGCTGACCCCCATGCGGAAGGCGTTGATCAACAGATTCACCTCCGGAATCGGATAGCCGCCGACTGAGCCGTAGACGTTGCTATCGGACATGGTCCCGGCGAGCATGCCGGCGAGATAGGCGGCCTCGTGGTTGCGGGTCCCGAATACGCCGAAATTGTCGCCCTGCGGCCCACCGGAGGATCCCATGAGGAACGCTGTCTCGGCATAGTCGGTCGCTACTTCACGGGCCTCTCGTTCGACGGCGTAGGACTCGCCCCAGATCAACTGCATCCCCGCTTCCGCGTATTCGCGCATGGCGCGGGGATAGTCGGTAGCCGTGACACTTTCAGAAAACTCGTATTCAAGTAGGCCCGTTTTTGCGGCTTCCTGCATGGCAAGGTGAATGCGGCTGTTCCAGGCGTTTTCGACTGGGCTGGCATGGACGCCGGCAACGCGAAGTGCGGACTGTGCATTCGCACGGCGGAAATAGGCGGGAAGCGCCAGTGTGGCGGCGGCCCCTGCCATCAATGTGCGGCGGGTGGTTGTAATGGTCATGGCTATGTCCTTTCTTGATTTGGCTGGCTTGATCTCTCTATTGGCGGCGCGTAGTCCGCCGGATCCAGCGTGGAGGGCCGCCCTTTGAGCGACAGTACTGCGCGGCGCGGAGGTGCCTGTGACAGCACGCGGCCTTCGCGGATCACCGCGAGGCGGGTGGCGCGCAGCCGGATGGCTTCGATCCGATCGCGGGCCTGAAGCACCACCATGCTGGCTGGCCCGCCCTCCCGCAGGGTTGGATCCGGCAGGCCCATGGCCGCCGCGCCCCCGAGCGTCACGCTGTCGAAGGCCCAGGCCATAGCCGCCCGTGAGGTCATTGGGACGGCGTGAATCCCCATATGGGCGACCTCCAGCATATCGGCGGAACCCAACGAATACCACGGGTCCATGGTGCAGTCCTGTCCAAACGCCACGTTTACGCCCACCGCAAGAAGCTCCGGTATACGGGATAGGCCACGCCTTCTCGGATAGGTGTCCGACCGGCCTTGCAACGTGATGTTGATAAGTGGGTTCGGAACCACGTGCATGCCCGACTCGGCAATAAGTGGGGTCAGCTTTGTCGCGTAGTAATTGTCGTATGAGTGCATAGCGGTGGCATGGCTCGCCACAACGCGGCCACCGAGACCGAGCCGTGTGGTCTCCGCCGCCAGTGTTTCGATATGACGCGACATGGGATCGTCACTTTCGTCACAGTGCAGGTCTACAGGAAGATCTCTGTCCGCTGCGATCTGACAGAGCCGTTTCACCGATCGTGCGCCATCCTCCATGGTGCGTTCAAAATGCGGGATACCACCGACAACGTCGACGCCCATATCGAGCGCGCGAATCAGGTTTTTCTCAGCGCCGGCGGCACGATAGAGCCCGTCCTGGGGGAAGGCGACCAGTTGCAGGTCAATATAGGAGGAGACGCGCTTTTTGACCTCCAGCAGCGCCTCGACGCAGACCATCGGTGTTGTGGACACGTCCACGTGGCTGCGGATGGACAGAAGCCCTTGCGTGACAGCCAGATCACAGTACCGCAAGGCCCGGTCCATGACTGCCTCGGATGTCAGCAGCGGCTTCAACTCGCCCCAGAGGGCGATCCCCTCCAAAAGCGTTCCTGACTCGTTGAGGCGCGGCTGCCCAATGCTTAGCGTAGCGTCCATGTGGAAGTGCGGATCGACAAAAGGTGGCGCTACCAAGCGGTCGGTTGAGTCGATCACGATGTTCGCGTCGGCCTTGATCCCTGAGGATATTTTAACAATGCGACCGTCCTTGACGGCGATGTCGATAGGTCCGCGCCCATCAGGCAAATTTGCCGAGCGCAGCAGCAGGTCTAACATGCGGCGTCCCCGCCATAATTTTGACCAAATGGTAAAACAGGATGCGCGGCAACACAATACCCAACTTCAACCGCGCTGCCCTCTGAATTCGGTAGCGTGATTGCCGCCTACCACTTGCATAAATTGTAGACGCGCGATCACCGCCATTCCGCGCAGGATCGCCGGGCGGCACGCCGCAGCCGCTTCGCGTCCTTCTTCGCGACCGTCGGGATCAGGACAGGTGACATCGCGCCCAGGCCGCCCCCGTCCCAGGCCCGGAGCGTCCGCACCATCTTCCTGGCGTCGATCCGGTCTGTCTTCGCCTTTCCGGCGCGGGCTGACCTCGAGGCGGGCCGGGTCGTAGACCACGACCTCCAGATCCTCGCCCTCTAGGCGGCGGGCCAGCCAGAACCCCTCGTCATGCCGATGTTGGCATAATGAGGGTATCCGGGTATCGTCGCGCAGCGACCGGAGCGGGGCAGTGGAAGCCAGGACCGGGACTTGCGCCCGGACACCAATGCCGGTCCCGCAATTTCCTCACGCTAAACCGGCGGATGGTACAAAGGCCGGGTCCCGACGATTCTAAAGCACGTAGCGACTGACATCCATCGATCGAGCGAGCTCACCGAGGTTCGATTCCACGAATGCCTCGTCCACCGTCACCTCTTCACCCGTCCGTTCCGGCGCGTCGAACGAAAGTTCCTCGAACACACGCTCCATGACCGTGTAAAGCCGTCGCGCTCCAATAT
>JAPOUP010000310.1 GCA_026708635.1 Rhodobacter sp. | reverse complement strand
TCACGGGACTGGGCATCTGTCATTCCATTCGGCGGCTACCAGCGTTCGCATCGCTTTCTCGCTGTCGCCCAGCTCGTAGCCGTGATATTCATTGGTTCCTCTATTGAGTTTGGCTTCGTAGACCCTGCTTTCTCTCTCCTCATCAACGGCCCAGATGAATTTGGGGTAGTCTCCAATTCTGTAGGTACTGATCATGGCCCGGTCAATTCCCTTACGAAAAAGCGCTTGAGCCTGAGCCTTTAGAACAGGGCCCGCGCCATCGCAAAGAGATTTCGTGGGCCGTGGGCTGGTTGGCGGAGTGAAACCGAAATCCGCTGGACTTTTCTTGTGGTGCGGACTGCCAACGTAGCGCACACTTTCTCTGAGCCATGCAATGCGGTCCTTGTCGACACATTGTACGGATTCAATTCTGCGCTTTGGATTGTTTCCCTTGCGTCTTGGCACAACTTATCCAGTTTTGGGCATGGTAAACCTGAAAGAAAAGCTCCAAGGGATCGGCCTTGCTCATGATCACCAATCCTACACCGAGGATGTAAGCGAGGCGTACTGCCGTGGAGCGAATGGCGAGAATATAGTTCATAATCCGCTCAATATAAAGCCTGTTTCCGATCCGGCTTGAACCCTGTACGGTCTTTCCGTTGGATGCACACCACAAACGTCCGTCACGCCATTCCAGCACTTTCCACCCTCACCGCCGCCACGCGGGACAGCAGCCCACCAGGCTTGCCAAGGTCAGGCCGCCATGCCAACCTTCGATACCGTATCCGCAGACCCGGAACAGTCCATGGACATCAAGTCGTTCGACCCAGGGAATCAGACCCAAGCCGGGCCAGGGCAACCTCTCGATGCCGTCGCGACCCGCAATCCGGGGCTCGAACTCGATCTCGACTGGATACGGTCGGTTCAGGCCAACACATCAGCGATAGAGCGCCGAGCCGCATCATTGCCCGGTCGGCGTACCCTGAAAAAGGAATTCCAGGCTGCGTGGCTCCTGAACGCGGTCACCTGCATCGATCTGACAACGCTGGCGGGCGATGACACGCCGGGCCGGGTAAGGCGCCTCTGCGCAAAGGCCATCCAGCCCGTCCGCCCGGACATCCTCGAAGCGCTTGCCATGCCGTCAATTTCCGTTGGAGCGGTCTGCGTCTACCACGATATGATACACGCCGCCGTGGATGCGCTACAGGGATCCGGAGTGGGAGTCGCGGCCGTCTCCGCCGGTTTTCCGGCCGGTCTCTCGCCACGTGGTACCCGAATCAGGGAAATCCATGAAAGCGTGGCCGCCGGCGCGCGGGAAATCGATGTCGTAATCTCCCGACGCCATGTGCTCACGAGGAACTGGCGGGCACTCCATGACGAAGTCCGGGCGTTTCGGGAAGCCTGCGGTGACGCGCACTTAAAGGTCATCCTTGGGACCGGAGAACTCGGAAGCCTGCGGAACGTCGCCAGAGCGAGCCTCGTCGCCATGATGGGCGGTGCGGACTTCATCAAGACCTCAACGGGAAAGGAATCCGTGAACGCGACACTGCCGGTCTCACTCGTGATGGTCCGGGCGCTCAGGAGCTATCTTGACCGAACGGGACACAAGGTCGGCTTCAAGCCCGCTGGCGGCATTTCAAAGGCAAAGGACGCGCTGGTCTATATGACCCTGATGAAGGAAGAGCTCGACAACCGTTGGCTTTCGCCGGTTCTATTCCGCTTCGGGGCCTCATCCCTGCTCGGTGATATCGAGCGCCAGCTTGAGCACCACGTTACCGGTCACTACTCGGCCGATTGGCGCCATCCCGCCGGATAGCGCGAACCAGCCGGCGTTGAGTTTCACCCGATGACCAGGACAAAGCCATGAATGTCCCACAACTGCTTGCGCGAATGGATTACGGTCCCGCGCCCGAAAGCGCCGCCGAAGCCGAGAAATGGCTGGATGACAGGGAACGCCGGTTCGGGCATTTCATCAACGGGGTCATGACGGCGCCCGGCGAAGGTTTCGAGACACGTAACCCGGCGACCGCGGCGAAGCTCGCGACACTGACCGGAGCGACGGCCGGGCATGTCGACGCGGCGGTCCGGGCCGCGCGAGCCGCGCAGCCGAAATGGGCGGCGCTGTCAGGACATGACCGCGCGCGATACCTTTACGCCCTTACGCGGCTGGTCCAGAAACATTCGCGGCTTCTCGCGGTCCTGGAGACTCTGGACAACGGCAAGCCGATCCGTGAAAGCCGCGATATCGACATCCCTTTGGTCGCCCGCCATTTCCAGTTTCACGCGGGCATGGCCCAGCTTCAGGAACGTGAACTGCCGGAGCGGGAACCGTTCGGAGTCTGCGGCCAGATCATTCCCTGGAACTTTCCGCTGTTGATGCTTGCCTGGAAAATCGCCCCCGCGATCGCGATGGGCAACACGGTAGTCCTCAAACCCGCCGAGTACACCTCCCTGTCCGCCCTGCTGTTCGCCGATCTGTGTCAGCAGGCGGGGATCCCCAAGGGTGTCGTCAACATAGTCACCGGAGACGGCCCGGTCGGCGACATGATTGTCCGCCACCCAGACATCGACAAGATCGCGTTCACCGGCTCGACGGAGGTCGGCCGGCGGATTCGCGAGGCAACCGCGGGCAGCGGAAAGGGACTGACGCTCGAGCTCGGCGGCAAGTCCCCATACATCGTATTTGACGACGCCGATATCGACAGCGCCGTCGAAGGGTTGGTGGACGCCATCTGGTTCAACCAGGGGCAGGTCTGCTGCGCCGGCTCACGGCTTTTACTGCAGGAGAGCATTTCGGAACGTTTTCACCAAAAGCTGAAACGTCGTATGGCCAAACTGCGTGTAGGCAACCCGTTGGACAAATGCGTCGATATCGGCGCGATGGTGGACCCCGCGCAGCTACGGCACGTCCGCGACCTGCTGGAGAGCGGCGGTGGCGAAGTATTCCAGCCAGCGATATCCCTTCCTGACGGTGGCTGTTACTTCCCGCCCACGCTGGTCACCGGACTGAGCCAGTCGGATCGGCTGATGCAGGAGGAGATATTCGGTCCGGTCCTCGTCTCGACAACCTTCCGTACCCCTGACGAAGCGGTGCGTCTCGCCAACAACACCCGTTACGGTCTCGCGGCGAGCGTATGGTCGGAGAACGCGAATCTAGCGCTCGATGTAGCGCCAAGGATCGCCGCCGGCGTTGTCTGGATCAACGCCGGTAATCTCTTCGACGCGGCCGCGGCATTCGGTGGAGTGCGCGAGAGCGGGTTCGGGCGTGAGGGTGGTTGGGAAGGCCTGTCCGCATATACCAGACCGAAGCGGCGAACGAAGCCGCTGAAACGACTCGGACCTTACGGTAAAGGCGGGTCCGTCCCGTCCGATCGAATTGACCGCACGGCGAAACTGTATATCTGCGGCAGGCAGACGAGACCTGACAGCGGGTACTCCTCAGCCGTTCATTCCCCGAGAGGCAGACTCATCGGCCATGTCGGCGCGGCCAACCGCAAGGATATCCGCAATGCCGTTGAGGCGGCCGGGAAGGCATCCGCCTGGTCGAGGTCGACCGGGCATTCCAGGGCGCAGATACTGTTTTTCGTGGCGGAGAACCTCTCGGCACGGGCGGAGGAGTTCACGAACCGGATCCGCGGACTCACCGGCGTGTCGGAATACACCGCCCGAGCGGAGGTCGACACCGCCGTGGCACGGCTGTTCACATATGCCGCATGGTCCGACAAGTTCGACGGGGCCGCGCGAGGCGTTCCACTCCGGGGCGTCGTTCTATCGATGCGGGAGCCGGTCGGGATCATCGGCGCGCTCTGCCCGGATGAAATGCCCCTCCTCGGAACGGTCAGTGTCATGGCCCCCGCCATATCCATGGGAAACCGCTGCGTGCTCGTCGCATCGGAACCGTTTCCGCTGGTCGCGACCGATTTCTACCAGGTTCTGGAGACATCGGACATTCCGGACGGTGTCGTCAACATTCTGACCGGAAGCCACTCCGAACTCGCCCCGCATCTCGCGGGACACGCGGGAGTCGACGCGGTCTGGAGTTTTTCGTCAACGGAACTCTCGGCCATCGTCGAAAGGGAGGCGGCGAGCAATCTCAAACGGACATGGGTAAACGACGGGCGGTCGCGGGACTGGGCGGGAGCGGACGGCGAGGGCCAGGAGTTTCTTTCCGCCGCAACGGACACCAAGTCGGTCTGGATACCTTACGGCGAATGAAGTACCGCGGACGCTCGCGGCGGGGCGCACAGCAAGACCCCCGCGCCTTGAACGACAGGGCGGACTCCCCCGGAGTTGAGAGGTCCCCGGCAACCACCCACGCCGCGCTCACTTTGCGGGAATCCGGCGCAGAAGCTCCTCAGCGGCATTTGCCGGAAACAGCTTGCCTTCGGCGACAAGATCCCCCAGGTCGGCCATGCGCTGGCGAACCGCACGGTCAGCGGTGATCCGCTCCACCAAACCGCGGTGAATCTCGCTCTCGAACCACCGCCGCGCCTGGGCGGCGCGACACCGGCGCCGGTGACCGTGTCGGCGTCGCCATTCGTCAAGCGCGCGAATCTGGGACCAGACTTCCGGCAGGCCCTCTCCATTGAGCGCCGATACGGTCATGGCCTTCGGGAATCCTTCAGGATCCTGCTGGCGCGGACGCAGATGGCGCAGGGCCTGTGCGTACTCCGCGCACGTTCCCATGGCGGAGCGTTTGAGGTTTCCGTCCGCCTTGTTGACCAGAATGAGGTCAGCGATTTCCATGATGCCACGCTTGATTCCCTGAAGTTCGTCGCCGGCGGCGGGAGCGATAAGCAGGACAAAGAGATCGGACATCTCCGCCACGAGTGTTTCGGACTGGCCGACGCCAACCGTCTCGACCAGAACCGTATCGAAACCGGCGGCTTCGCAGAGAGCCGTCGCCTCATAGGTGCGCCGCGCCACTCCGCCCAGCCGGGTCTGGCTGGGTGAAGGGCGAATGAAAGCTTTCGGGTGACGGCTCAAACGCTCCATCCGGGTCTTGTCTCCGAGAATCGAACCGCCCGAGCGCGCTGAACTGGGATCCACCGCCAGCACCGCCACGCGGAGCCCCTCTTCGGCAAGCATAATCCCGAGCGCTTCCACAAAGGTCGATTTGCCGACTCCCGGCGCCCCGGAGAGCCCTATGCGCATGGCTTCCCGCCTCGGTGGGGCCAGCTGTTCCAGCAGTGACAGCGCCATCTCCCTGTGGTCGGTCCGGCCGCTCTCCACCAGCGTTATGGCCTGCGCCAAAGCGCGCCTCTCCCCAGACAGGACACGCCGGGCGAGGTCCGGACCATATGACTCGACCATGTCTCAAAATCCCATCACGCCGACACCGCCGACAGAACCGCGGACCGCCGCTCCGTCGGGCATGGGCGATCCTGCAACCGTCCGGCCAGAATGGCCAGAGGCAGTTTCA
>JAPOUP010000250.1 GCA_026708635.1 Rhodobacter sp. | reverse complement strand
GGGATCCCCTTGCATGAGCGCGCGCGCGGCCCGGTCGCCCTCGGCGTCGGCGTCGTAGGCGCAGAGGATCCGTTCCGGGTTCCACGCGCGGGTCCAGTCGGGCAGGTTCGGCGTTGCGCCGCCTGTCGAGAGGAACACGGCCGGGGCCGGCTCCGGCCGGACGGCCAGCGAGGCGGAGAGGGCGTCGATGGCGCTTTCCGCGACCACCGGGGTCCGGGGCGGGCTGCGGGACGGCGGGAACCGGAAGCTTCCGGCGGCCTTTCGGGATCCGGCCGCCATGCCGCGCCACGGCCGGCTGCCCGTTCCGACGATTTCGGCGCCCGTCGGGGCGCGGCTTCCGTCATGGCAGAGGAAGACGGCGTTGCGCCGCGCGTCGGCGCTGACCGGTCCCTGCGCGTGGCACCTGTCGGCGAGGCCGGGATCGAGGGCCCGGCGGGTGCACGGCCAGTGACGGACCGCGGGCCGGTTCCCGTCATGGCGGGCCGGCGGTCTCCGGCCGCGGGTCCGACGCCCGGATATGGACGACCGGCCCGCGCGGCGACTTCGCGGCCGTGTCGCGCGGCGGCGGCAGGGTCAGGATCCCGCACGCCTCCAGGCGCTCCGGGAACCGCAGGCCCGCCGCGACGCGGCAGTCGCCCTTCGGCGTGGTCCAGCCCAGGTTCCCGCGGACGGTCTTCGACAGCTCGCTGCGGCTGTCGTTCGGGAACGGCCCGACGGTCTCCTGGATGTCGGCGGTCCGGCGCCGCGTGAAGCGCCGGCCGGGGAAGGTGGTGGACCCGGGGCCTCGATTCGGGGATCCATGGCCGCGCGCTCCCGGCTGAAGGGTTCGATGCAAGCGTAACGTACAACGGCGCGGAAGCTATGTCAACCCCGAGGGCCGGAAAACGGCACCGACCGAAAAAAAGGCGCCAAATCAGCCAGTTGCCGCCGTTCCCGGCATGGCATCACGTGCCTGCCAGCCTAATGAAATGCCATTGGGCGCCCGGGTCCCGGCCCCGACGCTCGGAACGCGCGGCGGCCCCGCAATATGGGGGGCGGACCGGCGCGTTCCAGCCCTGAACGCCAGGGACGGCTCGCTTGCGCCCGTACCGGGCTGGCCTCCGGCCAGCCTCGAACCGAAACGGAAGAGGGAGATATCCGACAACGGCATCGGAGAGAAACGACATACACGTCAAAGTGGATTCCCCGTCAGGTGCGTAGGATTCCCCGTCAGGTGTCGCGGGAATCGCCGTCAAGTGCGTGAGATTTACCAGGCGCTCACGGTCCGCTCCATCGGGCAGACCCGCGCCGCCGGGCGCATGACCATGGCCAATCCCGGCCATAGCTTCCGCCGCCCCGTTTTCCACGGGCGCCGGCACGCCACGGCCTGACTTCGTCCGCAACCGGGAAACCACCCGTCGCGCGGTCCGGATCAGGCCAAAACGCCCCGGAAGCCGTGATCCGGGCCGGGACGCACGCATAATGCGTGTCCGCCGATCAAACTCCCTTCGGAAACCCACCAAAAACCGCGTTAATCGAGATCTCCACCTTCGCATGATGGTAGTAGCAGGCGTTGTCCAGGAAAACATGGATCACCCGGCCGCCGGCAGGGTCGCGCTCCAGTTTCCTCAAGCGGCCGCCGAGTCGTTTCGACATCGATCCGCTCGCCCCCGGCCGGCGTGATCCCCATCGTCTCGAGGTTCAGCGCCCCATGCGGGCTCAGGCGGCCGACGGCCCCGTGTCGCTAGGCGCCACGAGTGCGTTCGCGCGTCGCGCTCCCCGGCGGTGAGGATGAAGCCGGTCCCGGGCATGCCGTTTATTGGTTTTTCCGCTCATTTTCCGAAATCCGGACCGTTCCGCCAATCATGTCAACCCCTAAGGGCGAATTCAAGAATCCGAATATAGCCAATCATCTAAATGATCCATGCGTTTAGTAGCTGAAGCTTAGATTCACCAAGACATAGTCATCGTCCCTAATCTGCCAAGTCGCTGCATCTGTTTGGTCGGTATCAAAGAACGTTAGCCCTTCCACTTTCAGGGACACGTTGTCGTTCAATCGTCGAGTGAATTCCAAATTCAGTGACTTGGTTTCGTAATCCATGTCATGTAGAAGAGAGGCCGTGAAATTGGTGTCCTCGACATCGTTGAATGTATAGCGGGTGGCGAGGAATATGTCATCCTGGAACGAAGTCGTTGCTGTGCGCCCCCGTCCATCCCGGTTGTATTCACCGAAAAGTGTTAGGTCAGCATCAGAGTCGAAGATACCATAAAGAGTGTATTCACCGCCGATGACAAACGCATTATGCGATTTTTTACTTGGGCCCTGCCGGTCAAAACCCTTGCGATTGATGATTTCGGCTTTCCCGAGAAACGCGTCTTGAGCGAACTGTAAATCCAGGCCGAACTGGCTGACCTGGTTATACTGTTGCCGAAGAAAACAGTCTTTCAGGGGCTGCCCACAGCCGCTAGAGGATATCAACAGAGGCTCGCGGCTGGTACCTTTGAAATAGCTGATCCCGAAATCAACCGATCCGATGGTATGGCTGTATCTGGTGGCGAAATCGACATGCCGCTTACCCGAGCTATCTTCATACTCCATGCTATGGTCTGCCAACAGGACGGGATTTGCGGTGCGCAATCTACCGGAATTACCCGGATAGGTTCTTGGTCGGTGAAATGGCAGCGCAAAGAGGTCGAGGATCCCCCAATCACCCGCGAGGGTTCCGTGTAGCATAGGCTGGCCAAGTTTTTCGTTTCCGTTTGGATGTTCCACCTGATCGGTTTGATTGATGATGTTGACGGGATTATTGGACTCCGCGGTTCCCCAGAAGATTTGGTCAATACCAATCCTGAATTCCCATTCGAGACTGCCGATATCTCCGAAAGTCAGGAAATACGCTTCCCTGATGTCGACATGTGTTCTCTCATTGTCCGAGGCGTCGAAACGCAGGAATGGAGTGAAGGTGAAGCTATGGCTGGCCTGGTTTTCGAAAAAGACGGTGGGTTCGAATGTCAGACTGTGGTCATGGGCTTTCTGCTGCGGATAAAGTGGTTTGGTCGGATATATCCGCGACTCAAAGGCCACCGTTCCCCAAGCGTCGGTTGTCCATTCACCCGCCGCATTTGCATACCCCGATGAGGCCGCAATTAAAGGAACGCACCCGAGAACTGCCGTAAGTTCCCGCCAATTGGCGGGCTTTTCTAGCGTACGCGCCTTAGACCGGTCTGCGAAAAGTCCCGATCGTCCAAGCCTGTATTGAAGCTGTAGTTTTCCCAATTTAATTCCGTGCTTTTCCCAGTAACATGATTTATCATATTCAACTTACCCGGTCTCCAGTGCTTCTCCAAATACTGGTTATAATCTTCATGAGTCAAGGTTTTCAGGTGCGCGTTCCTACGGTCATAATACTCGGTCTTCCGGGGAAGTATTTCATTTCTGTCATGCCAGACAAGCAGACGGGAATATCCGGAGCCGCTCTCTAAGGGAATCCATTCGGTAACCGTACACGATAGAATCCCGCACGGCTCGTCGCGGATCCACTCATATTGATATTTTTCGATTTCGGGAGTGCTTAAGTCCTCATAGGAGAATTCGCTTCCCATGAATGACCCCGAACGTTTCGAGGAACTGATGCGCTTAACCCGCTTCAATGCAGGCAGATAGATCCACTGATCATCGGGCTTTGTCTTATGGCCATGTGTGAGGAAGGCCGTTCCCTTAACGTCGCGCGGGTTATCAAAGACAAACAGCGTCTTGTTTCCGCCATCAGGAACTTCAAGAGTCTTGATTCTGATCGTTCGCCGAGACTCCTGACCCCTCTTGTTCCGAAGGATCATAGACATCTCGGCAGTAGAATCCCCGAAGCCACTCTCGACATCATAGGCAGCCTGGGCAATTCTCAGGCCCTTTTCCTTAGCGGACTGAGCAAGCGTCGGCTGCACGGAAAATACGACGCCGAGCATAAAAAGGCACAGAAACAATAGAGTGTAAGTGAGCCGAACTGAATATATCTGAGATTGCCTATGGCCCGAAACGCCCACGGAACCGCAAGTCTGAAACTCGAGTATCCCGGGACGTCGGTTCCACCACCGATCCTTCACATGGGAATCCGGTGCTCCGAAAGTGTTCATATCAATATTCACCCTCTGCCTCAAGCAGTTTCGCCTTACGGCCCTTCTATAGCCTCGCCATCGGGCCGAGTCCATACTGCATTGGTGCGGCACGGTAATTCCTGATAGCTTTTTTCGCCAGCGCACCGGGGGCTGGTTCGAGTGCGCGGCATGGGCCGGCCGCCGTTCATCCAGCGCTCATTCGGTTTAATCGGCTCCTTCAAAGAATTTCCACGGCTCTAAAGCCTTACACTACTTATCCCCTAATTTTTCGACAGACCGACTCGCAAGCGCTCAGAAATTGCCATGTTGCTCTCGCACCTTCGGGAGATGCGTCATGGATCCACGAAGCATAACCATCGGAGCGACGGCCTTCTTGGATTGGCGGGTGCCCGGCAGCCTTCTTGCCATGCTTTTTGCACCTTTTCTCACCGCCGCCCTTCGAATCCTCGGCCGTCACGGCATCCAGCCGCTTCCATGCCCAATCACACACCCCGGAACGCCCTAGAATGGGCCACCCAAGGGAGTCGACACAGCCAAGGAGCAGACTAAACGGGCGCGGATCCACCTGACAAACCCTAAAACCCCGAAAATAGGCATCGGGTTCCGACTCACGCCCGAAAAGCGGGGCCTTCTGTTATCCGAACACTGGGAATCCTTATCCCAATGCTATTGTGTCACGGGGAGTGCTGTGGGATTTCTCTTCAGCGCTGCTCGACACGCGGTGGGAACCGCGGTTAAGTTAAGTGAATAACTTACCGGCTGACGCCGGTAGCGTCAGGGAGGTGACTGTCAGGATACTGAAGTACGGGTCCGTCCGTGATGGCGCCGGCGGTCGCCGGGAAGTGGCCCCGGCCCCGGAACCGGCGTCCCCGGCACCGCCCGCGGATTTCGGGGAACCCGCGCTGGACCCTGTGGGACGAACGGCCTTTCATCCCGCCGACGGGATCGGGGACGGCGGGTCTTGGGGGCACGGACACGGACATGCGCGCGCGGTCGCCCGGGAGCGCCCCATGCGGGATGGAAACGCCGTTCCCGCGGCGGACCCGGCGGCGGACGCTCCGAACCCGGAGACGCGGGTCACCGACCGGAACCCCGTGGCGGCACTTCGTCGCCCGGACGATACGGTACCGGTGGCAATGGACGCAATGCGCGGAGCGATCATATCGCATGGCCATGTCCTTCCGGAAATGAGCCTTTGCCCTGAACGGGCGGCTCATTTCCGGAAGGACATGGCCATAACACGATTCGTTTCCGCTGAAGCAATATCCGACTGGAAGTCGGAGGCTTCGAACCAACGAGTGGAAAGGGAACACA
>JAPOUP010000306.1 GCA_026708635.1 Rhodobacter sp. | reverse complement strand
TTTCTATAACGAACTGCGATTTTCTGATTTTATTTTTATCCGACGAATCTGCAAGCTATGGGCGCAAAATTCGGGAGGACTCCATGAAAACGCTTCGCATGGCGGTGATTGCCGCCGCACTTGCAACCGCACCTTTGTCATCTGCCCAGGCTGAAACACTCAAGGCCGAGGGAGGCTCGGCCGCGGGTCTGAGCGCGCTTGTGCCTCAGCTTCTGTCAAAATACGCGGCGCCCGATCACGAAATCCGGGTCAACGTGGATCAGACACTGACACGCGCGGCACTCAAGGTCGCAACTGGCGCAATCGACCTTGCAAGCACGCCCGCGGGCGCGTTCTCGCGCATGGAACTTGGTAAGGGCCCGTACAAGGACCTTGGTCAGGAAGCGATCGACGCATCCAAGAACATCCGCTCGCTGTTTTCATTCCTCGGTGGGCACATCCACGTGATGACCTATGAAGACAGCGGCATCGACAGCTGGGATGGCATCAAGGGCAAGCGGGTCTTTGTTGGCCCTCCTGCCGGCTCCGCCTCGGCCCAAACCACCAAGCTGATCGAATCGATCACGGGTTACAAAGCTAACGAGGATTATGAGGCGATCAAACTCGCCTGGTCGGCCGCAAGCCAGGCCTTTGAAGATGGAAAGTTTGACGTCTTCATGCGCACCGGCACCATGGGATCGGCGGCCGTCGACCAATACGGGTCCGCAAAGAAGTTCCGTATTCTCGGCATTCCGGAAGAGATTATCGGGACCGACGCCTGGAACGACTACCTGAGTACGCCGGGTTATGCCGCGGACACTCTTCCGGCAGGCTCATACTCCAATCAGGTCAACAACGATCAAGACCTGCTTGCTACGGCATATGTGATGTTCGTCAGCGTCCACAGGGACATGGATGAGGATACGGCCTACGCGCTTACCAAGGCGATGTTCGAAAACCTTGATGATGCGCATGCCGTAAACCAGGGGCTGGCTCCCCTGACGCTGGAAAATGCGTTCGTGTCGTTGGCCGCACCACTGCATCCAGGCGCGATTCGCTATTACGAAGAGGTCGGCGCCAGGGTCCCCGATCACCTTCTTGGCGGCTCGTAAGGCGGCTCGCCAAAATAACCCGTCCATTTCGTGTTTATCCCCGTGGAGACCCTTAGGCGAAGTTTGGAAACGATGCGCCCGGTTCCGGACGAGCGGGGGTGCCATCTCCGGGCCATCGTCGAGGCCGGTGCCATCGGTCGGGGCGGAATTCCACGCGCGGCCGAGGCGGCGGGCCTTTCGCGGGCGACGGGACGTCGGGACGTCAAGGGTGCCGCATCGGGCGACGCGGCACCCTCCGACGGGAGAACGCGGAAGCCGGTAGGCAGGGGTCCCAAGTACCGTCCGGTCGCCGTCAGCGCGCGTGACCCAGCGGACCCCGGACCCGGCGGGCCATACCTTACGGCGTCCGCGGCATGACCGCCGACAAGGATCGGCCCAGCCCCATGATCACCGGCGACACGGTGGAGTTCGCCGCCGGGCTCGGGCCGGCCGTCCCGGTCCGCCGCTTTCCCCCGGGCACGAGCGGGTGGACCGGTATCGAGCGCCGCATGTTCCTCCACGTCACACGGATCCCGCGCGGAAAGCCGCCCGCCAGCCGCGAGGTGATCGTGAACCCGGTCACCGCGACGACGGAGACCGGCCTCTCCATCGGCTCCGGCGTTGACGGCAACGGGTACGCGACCGGCGTCAATGTCTCCAACGACCGGACGGAAACGTTCCCGATCCGGCGGACCGGCTTTCACGGAGAGTGGAACCGCGCCCCGCGCCCCGCATATGAATTGACAATTTATCCTGGCGAGCCCGCTGAGCGACTGAGCCTTTGGGGCCGGGCGGAGTCCCCGGCCCGCCAAATTCTATCCCGTTCGGTTGGAGATACGTTATGGAAACGGCGAATGACCGCGCGCACCCTCTGAAAGAGCGCATTCTGCTCGTGATCGGCTTTTGCTTCGCCTTGCTCGGGTTCCTGAATGCAATGCCAGACTTCGGACCCCTGCCTTCTATCGGCGTCATTCCAGCCGTCGATCTTCATCCTCTCGTCTTCGCCACGGGTTTGATCATTTCCTTTTTGGCGGTTTCGCGTTTCTCGGGCGGAGCCGGCGAGCTTTTCCATACCGCGTTCAACGCCGTTCTAATCCTTATCGGACTCTATGCCCTTTGGTCGTTCAATGTCGCCGTAACCCGGATCGAAGACGTCGGTCTGTTTTTCTTCGAGGAGTTTCACGCGTGGATGACTGTGGTCGGCTGTTCGATCATCCTTTATTTCTGCTGGCGGATCTGGGGGCTGCCGCTCGCGACGGTCGGCACGCTGGCCATTCTATATTTCTTTTTCGGAGAGGGCCTGCCCGGCATCTTTGGGCATGCTGGCATGGATTTCGTTCAGGACACGCCAGCCGAGCTCTGGTACAACACGGGTGACGGCGTCATGGGCAATATTCTCGCCATCCTCGTGAACACTGTCTTCCCTTTCATCATCATGGGCGCCGTCCTGGAAGGTACGGGCGGCGGCAACTCGATGATCAAGCTGAGTTTTCACGCCATGCGCCGGTTTCGCGGCGGCCCGGCACACGCGGCGATCATGGCCTCTTCAATGTTTGGAACGGTGTCTGGTTCGGCTGTCGCAAACGTTGTGGGCACAGGCGTGATCACTATTCCCATGATCAAAAGACGCGGGTTCCGCCCCAGTTTCGCTGGCGGTGTCGAGGCAACCGCCTCGACTGGAGGCCAGATCATGCCACCCATTATGGGCGCGGCGGCGCTGGTTATGGCGGACTTCATTTCGATCGATTACCTCGTCATCATAATTGCGGCGATTGTCCCGGCGGTTGCGTATTACGCGTCGCTCTTCACGACCGTCGTCTTCGAGGCGCGTTCGCTCGGCGTTGAGGCGACAGGCGAAACCGGGATCGAACCAATCACAGCCCAGGACTGGATCAATCTCATCCTGGTAGTGGTTCCGATTTCGATCGTAGTGGTCGCGCTTGTAACGGGATTCTCCGCGGCCGGTTCGGCAATGATCGCTCTCAGCGCGCTACTGGTCCTTAGCTTCCTGAACCCGGAGATGCGCGCGAAACCGATGCTGGTCGCGCGAAGTTTCGCCAAGGGCGGCATCACTTTCGGACGCCTGCTAATGGCAATCGGGACCGTAAGCATCATCATCGCCGTTCTTGGAGCCACGGGCTTGCCACTGGAATTCGCGAAAGTCATCAGCGGCAACGCCGGAGACAACCTTCTGGTCGCGCTGATCTTCGCAGCCGTCGCCGCGCTCATTCTCGGCATGGGCATGCCGACGCTGCCCGCTTATCTGACGATCATCATAATTCTCGGACCGTCTCTGACCGGTCTTGGGCTGACCGATCTGACGGCGCATTTCTTCGTGTTCTACTTCGGCGTTGCTTCGGCCATTACGCCCCCCGTTGCTATGGCGGCCTTCGCGGCGGCCTCGATCTCGGGCGGTGGCGCAATCGGGACGGCGGTTCAGGCGACGCGCATCGGTATCGTCATATTCGCGATACCCTTCCTCTTTGCCTTTAACCCCGAGATGCTGCTGGTCGACGCGGCTGGCGGCGACTTCACCATTGCGGCCTTCCTGTTCCTCTTTGTTCGGCTGGCGCTTTTGGTCTACATGCTTGCCTCGGCCGCCGCGCGGTTTGACCGGGGTAAACTAACGGTCTGGGAAGCTGCCCTAAGGGTCGCCGCGGGCCTCATGCTGATCCATCCCGTCCACTCGATCAGCGGCACGGCGATCGCCGTTTCGCTGACCCTGGTCGCCCTGCATTACGGCTTGCTAAACCGTAGGGGAGCCAAGGCATGAGCGGGCGCCCGAACCTTCTCTATATCATGACCGATCAGCATCGGGCGGATTGGTTGGGGTGCGCGGGGCATCCGATGGTGAAGACCCCGAATATCGATCGTCTCGCCGTGCGAGGCACGAGATTCACGGATTTCTACGTGACATCGCCGGTCTGCATGCCAAACCGGGGCGCGATCTTCACCGGGCGGTATCCGTCAGTGAACGGGCTGCGCCACAACGGCCTGCCATTGCCCGCCGACGCGAACACCTTCGTCGATGTGTTGCGGTCGGGCGGCTACCACACCGCCTTGATTGGAAAGAGCCATCTGCAACCTTTCACGGACCGGCCGGTTAAGCGGGAGGACGAAACCCGCGAGGTCAATCCGGACATCCCCGAGGCGCGCAAACCTAACGGAGCGGAATACGAACACGAGCACCCGAATACCTACCAAGGCACCGACTACTACGCGCTGCCGTCGCCGTATTACGGGTTCGACCACGTTCGTATGGTAACAAACCATAGCGACGAATGCGGGGGGCACTACCTGCAATGGCTGAAGCGTCAGACGAACGAATGGGCCTGCCTTAGAAATCGCGCGAACCAGCTTCCACACGAATACTCCAACCCTCAGGCGTTTCGCACGCGCATCCCTGAGGAGCTCTACCCAACCTCCTACATACGTGAGGAAGCCAAGTCCTACCTGAGATCGAGAATTTATCAGGAAGACCCGTTCTTTGCATTCGTATCGTTTCCGGATCCCCATCATCCCTTCACGCCGCCAGGTAAGTACTGGGGCATGTACGATCCCGAGGACTTCGAGATTGATCTGCCCTACGACGCCCATAAAAACCCTCCACCGCAGCTGCGAGAATGGAAACGCCTAATGGACGAAGGCGTGGTTCCGAAGAATCTTCAGCAAGCCTTCATGGCGCCCCAGCGGCAGCTCAGGGAAGCGATGGCGCTAACCGCCGGCATGATCACAATGATCGACGACGCGATCGGTGACATTCTGACGCTTCTGGAATCCACCGGCCAGGCCGAGAACACCATAGTGATCTTCAACTCCGATCACGGCGACTACATGGGGGCCTTTTCGCTGCTCCTCAAGGGTCCGTTCCCGCACTCTTCGGTCAATCGCGTTCCGTTCATTTGGGCGGACCCTGGCTTCGCGGGCGGTCAGACCGCCAACGGCCTGACCGCGTCAATCGATATCGGACCGTCGATCCTCCAACGATTTGGGCTGCTTCCATATTACGGGATGCAGGGAAAATCGTTTCTGGGTCAACTCGATGGAAGCGGCCCGATCCGAGACGCCATCCTTATCGAGCACGAGGAAAACAAAGTTTATCCGGGCTTCGACAGGCGCCCGAACATACGGAACCTCGTCACATCTTCCCATCGCATAACGATATACAAGGGCCTCGAGTTTGGAGAGCTGTACGATCTTCGCGATGATCCCGACGAGACGAGGAACCTTTGGGACGATGCGGATGCCGCGTCCCAGAAGGCCGAAATGATGATCGCCCTGAATCAGGCAATGCTGGACGCAATTGAACCGGGACCTTGGCCTAAGAGGTTTGCATGACCAAAGAGCTGAAGAACTTCATC
>JAPOUP010000326.1:3303-5454 GCA_026708635.1 Rhodobacter sp. | reverse complement strand
GAAATATGTATAGGTATGGATCCACGACTTCTGACCCAGCTTGCCGTCGCCATTGATCTGGGGTCGATCAACAGGGCGGCAAAGCGTCTGAACGTCACCCAACCGACCCTGAGCCGAAGCATAAAGATCATTGAAGACCGGGTTGGGGCTCCAGTTTTAATCCGTGAAAGCCACGGCGTTGTCGCGACGGATGTCGGCGAACGGCTGGCGGAGCGCGGGCGGACGATACTGGCAGAGGCCGAAGCCGCTGACGACGCTCTTCGGCAGTGGAGAGAGGGGTTGATCTCGGAGCTGCGGCTTGGCGTCGGCCCGTTTCTGGCGGCGACATTGATTCCGGGCCTTGTCGAAACGTCGTTTCGCGGCAACTGGCCTTATGCGCTCAGGATATTTTGCGCCTCGGCGGTTCCGTTGATCCGTCGATTGATTGACAGCCGTATCGATGTCGCGCTCGCGCCCTCGCAATTGCGTTTACATGAGGAGAGCCTGACGGAGGAGGTGGTGTTTCCGGACAGGTTGGTCATCGTTGCCGGCGCCAGATCGGAGCTGGCTCGCGACGGCGTGGTTGCGACTAAGGAAAAGCTTGAGAAGGCGCGCTGGGTGATTGCGGGAGCGCGGGCTGGCATTCACGGAACGGAGTCGGAGCTTTTCACTTTTCTCGGAATCGAACCCCAGAAACAGAACATCTCGGTCTCGGGAGATCTGATGATCCCGCTTCATCTTTTGAAGACCACCGATGCGCTCGTGGCCCTGCCGGAGCGCCTGATCGGGTTGCTGGGGGATATGGGGCGCGCGCGGGTTGTCCATTCCGACTACCCGGAAATCCGGCGAGACATTGCCCTTTGGGTTCGAAAATCCGAACGGCACCGTACCGAGATACTGCACTTCTCAGGTGAGCTGCGAGAGCACCTTCGGCAATTCAGGTCCGGGGCTTAAATCCTGAGGACGGGCTTTCCGGGCCGTCCCATGTTCGCCAATTGCGTCAATAGGGAAGGCCTACGTAATTTTCGGCGAGCGACTTCTGGGCGGTCCGGCTGCCACGCAGGAACTCGATCTCGGCCAACTGCATTTTGTGGTCGAAACCGCTTCTGTCCGGGAAACGGTGCAGGAGGTTCGTCATCCACCAGCTGAAGCGTTCGGCTTTCCAGACACGCGCGAGCGCTTTTTCGGAGTAGCGGTCAATGCCTTCTGAATCCCGCTCTTGGTAGTATTGGCGCAATCCGCTGTAGAGGTAGTGAATGTCGCTTGCCGCCGTGTTCAATCCCTTGGCCCCGGTCGGCGGAACGATGTGCGCGGCATCGCCGCACAGAAACAGGCGTCCCCATCGCATGGGTTCGGTCACAAACGAACGGAGCGGCGCGATGGACTTCTCGATCGATGGTCCAGTGACCAGTTTCTCCGCCTCGCTCTTCGGGATGCGACGCCGAAGCTCGTCCCAGAACATCCGGTCCGACCAATCATCGGGGCTGTCGGAGAGCGGGCACTGAATGTAATAGCGGCTCAGGTTTTCATTCCGCATTGAGCACAGGGCAAATCCATGTTCCGAGTTTGAATAGATCAATTCATCGCTGACGGGAGGGGTCTCGGAGAGGATGCCAAGCCAGCCGAACGGATAGAGCTTTTCGTACTCCCGCCGCACGGATGCCGGAACGGTTTTCCGACTCACCCCATGGAAACCATCGCAACCCGCGACGAAATCACATTCGGTCCGGCGCGTTTCGCCATCGACTTGATAGGTCACGGAGGGTGTGTCGGTCTCGACGTCGTCGATCGCCACATTCTCGACGTTGAAGACGATCTTGCCGCCCATGGCTTCGCGGGCGTCGTAAAGATCTCTGGTGACCTCGGTCTGGCCATAAACCAAAACCGGCGTGCCGGTGTGCTCCACGAAGTCAATCCCGAACATCTCGTCGTCATATGAGATTTGGGTGCCCTCATGTACGAAGCCCTCGGCATCCATGCGCGCGGCGACACCCGCGTCCCGCATTTGGTTGACCAGGCCAATCTCCAGGATTCCGGCGCGAATTCTGCCAAGAACGTAGTCGCGGGTTTTCCGTTCCAGAACGATCGTGTCGATGTCCTGACGGTGCAGCAGCTGGGAGAGAAGAAGCCCGGACGGTCCTCCGCCAATTATGCAAACCTGAATTTTCATCC
>JAPOUP010000326.1:0-3225 GCA_026708635.1 Rhodobacter sp. | reverse complement strand
CTTGCGTCAAAGGTCCAGCGTGATGGTGCCGCAACCTTCCACCGCACGGCTCTGACACGTGATGACCTCGGTCTCGCGCTGCGTTTCTGACAGCACGAAGTCGCGGTGCTCGACATCGCCTTCGACAATACCGCATTTACAGACGCCGCAGATGCCGTCGGCGCATTTGACGTCTACCGCGATCCCGTTTTCCCGCAGTACGTCCGAGATCGACTTGTCCACCGGCACCGTCAGTTCGCGACCCGAGCTCGCGAGCCTGACGGTAAATTCGTGGTTCACGTAGTCCGGCTGTTCCGGGACGGAGAAGTACTCGAGGTGAAGCGCCTCTTCGGGGAAGCCCTGGCGTCCCGCCGCTTCCATGACACCGTCCATGTAGCGCTCGGGACCGCAGGTGTAGACGTGCCAGCCGGATTGGTAGCCTGACAGTATCCTGTCCAGATCCGCCCGGGTGCCCTGATCGGAGAAGTGATAGCGCACCCGATCGGACCACGGAACGTTGGACATGTCATCCAGGTAACCCGCATCCGCCTTTCCGCTGGCTGAATAGTGCAGTTCGAAATCGTGGCGGAGCGCGTGCAGCCGGTGCGCGAAGGCGATCATCGGGGTGATCCCGATCCCGCCGCCCATCAGGAAAGTCTTGGTGGCTCTCTCGTCCAGTTCGAAATGATTGATCGGTTTGGAGATGAACACCCGCCGTCCTTGGGTGAAGATGCGGTGCAGCATTTTGGAGCCGCCGCGGCCCCCGTCCTCGCGCAGAACGCCGATCTGGTATCTGGACCTTTCAGCGGGGTCGCCGGACATCGAGTATTGCCGGAGAAACTCCGGCGTCACCACGACGTCAAGATGCGCGCCTGCCGTCCATTCCGGCAATGGCGCGCCGTCCCATGCCGTGAACTCGTATTTGGTGACGTCGCTCGCCATTCTCTCGACGCTGGAGACCTTTGCCATGATGACCGGGGCGTCGTCAAAGTCTGGCCTCTCGTGAGCCAGCCCTTCGGTTTCACCGCGCGCAAGCCTGGATTTGTACTCGCTTGCCGATATCATGTCCCGATACGCCCGGATGCCCGCCTCGCGATCCATCGGGAACGGATAGGGCCATGGCCAGGGCGTCAGGTTCGCGGGATAGACCGCCAGCGTCTGGCTTTCGTAACGCAGGTCGAGCCCGGGATCGAGATCACGCCGGTTGATCGGCTCGGACGGTTCCCTGTAACCCCCGTCGGGTTTCAGTTCGAGATCCCACCACCATTTCTTTGCGTCGTTCAGCCCGCCATTGCCGAGCCTGTCATCGAGCTTCGCGAGCATCGGCGCGGCCGCGGGCACGTTCGACGCGAGCCAGCGGAACGGCTTCTCGGCAAAGAGCCCCTCAAGGTTCCAGGGACAGGTTTTCATACACCGCCCGCACATGGCGCCGCCTTCGGTGGTGATGCGGTAAGTGGTGCATTTCTGGCTATCGCTCTTCCAGATTTCGTATCCGTTGAACATAAGCTTTGGCCCGGCCGTAATCGCGCCGGACGGACACTCGCGCGCGCACTTCCTGCAGTTCCCGCAAAAGTTCTGCAGTCCGAAGTCGATCGGCCTGTCGTGGACGAGCGGCATGTCGGTGGTCACGACGCCGGACTTCAGTCGCGGGCCAAGAAGCGGGTTCAGGATCACCTCGCCGATGCGGCTGACCTCGCCCAACCCGGAGAGAAGAAGGAGAGGCGGCTGCAGGACCTCGCCATCCATCACGGAATGGGCCTTGGCTGAATAGCCGAGGTTTCGGATCTGCTTGGCGATTACGCCACCCAGAAGGGAAAACCGGAGATAGGCGCGCATGGATTGCGCCACGGCGATCCAGTCATCGCCGGATGCGCCATCCATGGTCTCATAGCCCTGATCGATGATCATGCTGATCGCCTGGTCGTGGGGCGGTATCAGTTCCGCGCCCGCGGCGTCATGGCTGTACCAGGTCCAGTCGGGGCACCGCGATATGCCAACCGCGTCGACGCCCAGGAAATAGCTCGCCGCCTTGACATTGGCCGCGTTGCGCTCCGCGTCCGTCGGCCTCTCGGCCGAAGCGCTCGGATCGCCATCCTGCAACAGCACGAAGGCGCCGAGAACGCGCCGTTGGGCGAAGGAGTGCGCGCTCTTGCGCGCGTACCAGCCGCCGGAGGCGGCCGCTTGCTGTTTCTTTCCAAGATCACCGAACTGCGAGCGCGCGAACATATCCGTGCGCTTTGGCACACGCGCGACACGCGCCTCGTCAATGAACGTGGTTGGCTCATCCACCCGCTTCAGCGTCTCGAAAGGATGCGCTCCGTCCACGTAATCGCGGCGCCGGAAAGGATCGCGGTTGAACGCCCCCTTGACGGTGCCCCTGCCGACCCACCAGGCTGGACCATAGCGCTGTTCCGCCCAAGGCGCCAAGGCGCCGTCAGTGGCCATCTCCATATCCGTACTCACCGCGGCAAGGCCGAAGCCGGTGCCGAGATAGGGCGCGTACAGCCGAGCCCTCTCGACCGTGGCGAGCCCCGCCGCGACGGCCAGCCTGTTGAGGTCCACATCCGAGGAGGTCGCGGTATGCGCCTTGGCGCGGAACCCCAGCAAGTGCAGATAGTTGCTCAATATGACCGCGGTTTCCGTGGCCCGGAGAGCCGCGCGATGGTCCTGCGCGTCCCATATCCACTCCGCCCCGGGCTCGTCCTCGCGCGGCGGGCGCATATGCTCCACGAGGCAGACGATCACATGGGTATGGCCGTCGATCGATGCCGGCGGTTTTTCGATGGATTCCTTCAGTCCCGCCATGATCTCGTCGATTCCCGAGGCCAGCGTCTTGGTTTGCTTCGTCCGGATATCCTCGGCCAGCCGGTCGATGTCGGGGTTGCGCGTCGGTTCGGCCAGAAGCGAGTTTTCGGGCAATCGACAGATCCCCATCATCGACGCGTCCTGAAAATATCCGAAGGCCTTCATGTGATTGGCGCGTTCGATCGGGTCTGTCGGTGCCGTCGCTGGCTCGGGGTTAACCATCCCGTCGCGGATCACATCCATCATGGCTTGATATTCCCCCATCGAATTGACGAGGGAATGCGGCGTCCGCAAACGCCGGAAATCCAGCGTCCGAGCCGCGGGCACGCGCGACAGGTCCGCCGGTCCGTCGATCCGTTTCAACCGCTCAAGCGGATAGGGCCCGAGGTGAAACGGTCGGTCCCTGGTGGAAAAGAAGCGCGTGCCCATCCTGTCAGTTTT
>JAPOUP010000191.1 GCA_026708635.1 Rhodobacter sp. | reverse complement strand
CCGCTGACGGCTTCTTTCGGGTCCGAAAGGCGATTCGTTTTCCGGATTTCAGGGCCAGGGTGGCGGCTCGCTGTCAAGAATGCGGTGTCTATATCAGCATTCAGAATTGAAATACAACACCAGATGTAGTACAATCAACGACAGCTTGACGTCATTCCCCGTACTGCCCGCGCCCTAGCCCCCTTATGTGCGGCTCGTCGTGCAGAAGCACGCGCCATCCGGAAAGCCAGTCAGGATCCCGGCCAAGCGCCTCCGCCACCGCCTCGTCCCAGAGACGGCGGACCGCGCACTCCCCGTCACGGAACTGCGGCACGTCCATGCCGCGGGTCCGGTCCCAGCAGGCGGACAGCATGGCCACGACGGTTCCGTCGGTCAGGTCGGGGACTCTGATATCCGCGGCCTCCTTCGCGCTGTAAATCGGAAACTCAAGTTTCTTTCCCGGATTCCGCATCAACTGGAGACGCCCCGCGGTCGAGTTTAGGAAAACGGCCGCTGCCTGCGCCTGTTCCGGGAGGAGGCCGATTGCCGGCATCCATCCGTTCCCCACATACGGCTCCCCGCAGGAAACGGCGGTAAGTCGTCCCGAACCGGTATCCTGACCCGCGGTGACAAGCAGGTACCCCGCCTTTGACAGGAGATTCAGGGTTTGGGGATGCTCCTCTCCCGCGATCAGGCTTTCGGATGGCAGCGGGGCTTTTGGCATCCAATACTCATCCGGCCTGCCCTCGATCCGGCGCTGGCCGTCGGCCCCCTTCGATTTCAGGATTGGAAAACTTCCGGCCACGGTGGCCGACGATGCCCTGAAATTTCCGCGCAGGACCTGTCCAGTAGCCGCGACCGAAATGTCCTGGTCGCGGAGACTCATCATTCCCCCGTCCCCCGAGATCCGCCAGGCCGCCTCGGCGAGCTCCGGCGAGCGGAACGCCGCCGCCGACCAGTCCCCCGCCGCGACGCGAACCGCGGGCCATTCGGAGACCTCGCCCCAGCCGTCCGGCAGAAGGCCGTACGGGCGGGCGGAAATATGCCGGTGAAGCTCCCCCGCCTCGCGTTCGTCCAGCGGGAAGCGGTCGAGGCTGACGACCCGCGTCGGGGGCCGCTCCCCGTCGTGCCGCCTCAGGATGACCATGCTCTCGTTGATCGCCGTGTTCTGGCTGAGGTTGATCTGCCCGGGCCGGTGGCAGGTGAGAAGCGTGTGGACGTGAAAGCGTCTGGCCAGCACCTCCCGCTCGCGCCGACCCGACGTGGCCGTCAGCGCGACGGTCGGGTTGATCATCGCCAGCACGCCATCCTCGGGGTCGAGGCACCTGTCGGCGAGCGCGACAAACGGCGGTCCTATCGAGTTCTTGTCCCCGAAACCCTCCATCTCCGGGTCGGCGGCGACCAGCCTTTTCTCCAGTTCGTCCGCCTTCGCGCGCATGCTCCGCTGGGTTTCTTTCCGGTACTTCCCGCCCATGTCCGAGCGGTTCGTGAACGGCGGGTTCATGATCACGATACGGACGCCCCTGACCGCGTCCACGGTGTCCCCAAGCGCGGGGTCGTCAGTGGACATCCGGATCCGCTCCGAATCCAGCGCCGCGTCGCCGAGATCCATCTGCCCGCGTCTGGGAACGATCCGCGACTGGCCGAGAAGCTCCAGTGAACCGACCCTCGCGCGCCCGTCAACAAGGCCGTACGGCATCCGGTGCAGCTCCATCCGCCTGTAGGCGACGTCCCTGTTTCCGGCGGTCATCTGGGCGGCGGCGAGCTGGAGGGACACGGGATTGAAGTCGAGGCCGGCGATCACCTCCTCGACCGCCAGTTTCTGCAGGTCCGCCCGCCTCTGGCCGCAAGCGCCCTGATCCGCCGCGCGCCGCTTCATGTCCGCGAGGACGGCGGCGATGAGCGTGCCGGAGCCGCAGGCGGGGTCCACGGTGCGGCGATCCCTCCACGTCGCTTCGTCCGTCCAGTCCGCGCCGCCGTCCACGAGATCCAGCGTCAGCCGCGCCAGTAGCGCGGCCGCGGGCGGGCGCGTAAAATACGCGCCGTCGGAGTTCTGGTTGCCCATCACCCTGTTGAACAGCGGTCCGGCATGGTCCGCGCCGAGGTCGGCGTAGCTCTCCGCGATGCGCGCGGCCTCGCCCGCGAGGTGGCGGAGGGCGCGGTTGAGGCCCGTCAGCCTCCCGGATCCCTGCACGGCCTCTATGACCTCGATCGCGGGCACGATGACGGGCAGGAAGTCATGGCGGGTGATGCGGTTCCATTGCCCGTAGACCGTCGCGACAGCGTCCGGCGCGGTCCCGATCCCGTCGAGTCCGGTGATCCCGGGCAGCCAGCCGCCAGCGGCGATCCGCTCGTGCAGCATGGCGGCGTTCATCAGGAGCAGCGAGGCGATGGTGCAGCCGTCCGCCTGTTCCTTCCGCTTTCCGGCGTCCAGATGCTCCAGCCCGAAATGCCGGTCCAGCGGCCCGTCCAGTTCGTCCTGCCTCAGGCACCTCGTCGCCTCCGCGACGCTGTCCTCTATGACGTTGACGTCGCGCTCGGCGCGGTCGCGCCGCAGGCCGGAGCGTTCGAGAAGGTTGACGGTGATGCCTACGTCCTCGACTTCGTCGAAAAGCCCCCTGAGGTGTTCCTCCGCCCGGACCCGGCGCTCCTCCGCCCGCTTCCGACGGTCGATGCGCTTTCCGGCCTCGCCGTTGACCATCCGGCGGCCCTCTTTCTTCGACCTCCCGGCGTCGACCGGCCCGGGCGTTCCATCCGGAGCGGGCTTCATCCTCACCAGTCCGCCCTCGCGCAGTTCCACGCTCCCGTCCGCGTTTCGCCTGCCGCTCACGATGCGCTCCGCAGGCGGTCCCGGAGCCGGTGCGGAACCGGAGAGAACGACCTCGTCCAGCGGCCGGAACACGTCACCGGCACTGGCTTCCTTGACGAGCACCCTCTCCACATCCCTCTCCACGGACCCGGGTTCGCCGACATGCCCGTAGTGCCGGACTCGGCGACCATCTCCGCCGATCGTAACCATCGTCCCGACGTCGTCCTTCGGAGGGGGCGGCAGGTAGAGCTGCATCAGGTCCGACAGGCTGTCCTCGATTCGACCGTCATGGGCCCTGAGCGCCAGCAGTATCTGCCCGAGCTCCCGCCAGCCGTCCTCGGGGCCATGGGTGCGCAGCCATGTCTCGGCGTCGGCGTGCGGCGGAATGAGGATCGGGCAGATGATGTAGCCCGTCTCCTTGCCCTCCGCCCGCCGCATGACACGCCCCACCGCCTGGATCACGTCGACCGGCGACCTGCGGGCCTCCAGGAACCCCACGGCGGACAGAGACGGCGCGTCCACCCCCTCGCCGAAGATCCCGACGTTGAGGACCCCGTGCGGACGGTCCTCCGTCGCGCCCATAAGCCGCGCCTTCGCCTTCTCGCGCTCCGCGGCCCCGCTGGCGGCGTCCAGATGCTCCAGCCGGTAGTCCGCCGCCGGACCTTCCACACCGTCGGCTTCCAGCCTTCGCCGCACCCAGTCCCGAACGGGCTTTGACTCAAGCGCCGCGGTCATCTCCCTGGAGCTTGCGGTTCGGTTCATGAAGCTGATCGAGGATTGGAGCCCGACGCCGCTTCCGCGCAGGGCCCCGCCCATGCACAGGGCCAGCGCGAGACCCCTGAGGAAATGCGCGGTCGAGAGTTTTTCCCCGTGTTTCCCCGCGAGCCCGTTCGCCGTGCGGTAGGCATCCTCGTCGTTCACCCCGATCGCGATGATTTTATAGTCGGTCAGCCAGCCGTTCCCGACGGCCTCGGCGTAGGACCGGCGGTAGAGCTCCGGACCGAACACCGACTCGTCAGCCATGTCCCGGACGATCCAGTCATCGTTCCTCCGGCGTCCGCGCGCCGTTCCCGCGCCGGAGTTCGCGTACACGCGCGGGGTCGCGGTCTGGTAGACGCGGTATTTCGCGGGAAACCGCGCGTCGTCATGGCAGACGGTAAAGTCGCGGAGTCTCTCCTCCCGTTTCGTGACGCGCCGCAGGCCCGCGGTCCGGTGGGCCTCGTCGGCGACCATAACCCGGATCTCCCGTCCCCCGCGCAGCGCGTCGGCGATGCGGTGGCCGGACTGGTAGGTGCCGAAGATCACCCCGATCCGGTCGCCCTCCGACGCCACGCCGTCGATCCAACGGCCAATCTCTTCGGCGTCCGTCGTTACCTGTCCCTTAAGCTCGGAGACGGTCGCGTGGCCGAGATCCGCCGTCGGGTCGGTGGCCAGATCCCCGCCCCTCGCGACACCTTCGTCGGAGCAGACCGCCAGGACCTTTAGGTTCCGCTCGCGATGGGCCAGGAACTCGCCCCGGAGCTGTGCGACGAGCGCGATCGAGGGGCAGAGTACCACGGAGACCTGACCCAGCTCCGTTAGCGTCTCGACGATCCGCAGCGCGATGCGGGACTTGCCCGTCCCGCAGGGCAGGATGATCCGCCCCCTTGCCCGACCGGCGTTGCTCGCCTTCGCGTGCTCCCGCAGGAGCCGGACGCCTGTCTCGATCGCCTCCTCCTGCATGCGGTCACGGCTGGAGCCGCCGGCGTCACCGTCGGCGGACGGTTTGGGCGTGTCCGTCCGGTGCGCCTCAAGCTGTTTCCGGAGATCGGTCTCGATATTCACGAGCGGGACCGGCTTCCGGCCCACCGTCTTGCCAGCGTTGCCGCTTAGCCGGACGGCGCCGTTGACCACCAGCCAGCGCTCCGTCCAGAGTCCGTCGGACGACGCGGCGAGAAAGCTGTCGAACTCCGCCTTGGTGATGTCGGTTCCGCGACCATGCCCGTCCAGCTTCCTTGACTTGCACTGGATGGCGACGAACTCGCCGTCGCCCGCGCGTTTCGCGACGACGTCGATCCCAATGTCCGGGGTGTCCGGATAGTGCGCTTGCCGGTCGGGCCAGTCGTTCCAGATCCATGCCGCGCTGACGTCCCATTCCGCGATCAGCGGGGCGCAGTCCGCCGTGAGCCGCTCCAGCCACCTGCCGTCGGTCTGGTGCGGGCTGGTCCTTTCGATTTCGGCCAGCGCACCGGAAATCAGTTCGCGGGCAGCGGGGTCCGACGTCATGCGCGGGGCGGATCGATCGGTGTCCCGGACGCGCGCTTGACCATGGGATCCCCCCTTCAGGACAATGCCGACGGGGCCCAGCGGGTGCCGGGCCATTGTCACAAATCGCGATAGATAGGATTGCCCCGCCTATTGGCCTGGACGCGGAGAGCTACCCCGCGCCGGGTCTTTGAGGCGTATTCAGCGGGTGACCCGGCAGAGTGCCGAGTCGCGATTTGTGACGCTGGGTAGTTTGGCAGAGTGTCCGGGAGAATTCAAGGGGCGGGTGAGCGGCATGTGTGGAACCCACGCCCCGGGAACCAGGCGTTAATTTTGCCCATTGAACCGGATCGGGAAGGGAAATTAGCGTGGGATGTTCCCGGATTGGTTTCCATTGCCCTAAGTCAGGCCTTGGCATAAATGGATTACCCGGAAACTTTCCCCTAAAGGAGCGCACAATGGGCGACGAACCTCACG
>JAPOUP010000296.1 GCA_026708635.1 Rhodobacter sp. | reverse complement strand
AACTCCCGATACGCCTTTATTTCCTGCGGACCATGGAGTCCACGGCCTTCTGGCTCAACCGCATGCCAGCCGGTCCTGCCGGGTGTGCGGGAGGACCAGGATAGCGTTGACGGGCCCGAGGCACATAACCCAACTGTTAGCGCAGCCTAATACGGGAATGGCCACAGTCTCAGTTTCTCTTTCGTTATACGCCACAACTGAGCGAGGCCATGTGGCTCGGCTACAAGGAAAAGCACGATCAAGGCGCCGATCAGGATAAATTCGATGTGTGCGGCGACGTCCGTGGGCCAACCAAGCGCACCGACCAGAAGGTTTTTAAGGAACACCGGTCCAAGCACCAGAAAAGCCGCACCGGCGAAACTGCCGAATATGGAACCTAACCCACCGATTATGATCATGAACAGCACAAGAAACGACTTCTGGATACCGAACACCTCTCCCACTTCGACCGCGCCTAGATACACGCTGAAAAACAGGGCACCCGACACTCCGACCAGAAACGACGAGACCGCGAAAGCGGAGAGTTTCGCTGCCAACGGATTGACGCCGATGATTTCCGCAGCGATGTCCATGTCGCGGATCGCCATCCATTTTCTCCCGAAGGACCCGCGAGTGAGATTCCGCGCCAACCAGGCCGCGCCAACGACGAAAACAAGACAGAAAAGGTATGCCGCCCATGCCGTCGCCGCTGGCCCCGCCACGTCAATTCCAAACATACCGCGCGTAGGGGCGTTGATCTGACCCGACGCCGAGTAATTGTAGGCCCATTCCCATTTGTTGAAGGCCCAAACGAGAAAGAATTGCGCCGCCAGTGTTGCCACGGCCAGGTAAAACCCCTTGATTCGAAGTGAGGGAAGGCCGAACAGCGTACCGACAAAAGCGGTCACGAATCCGGCCAGGATCACCGAGAGAAATATGTTGATCGGCGGAAGGGCGTAGCGCACCCACTCCCCGTCGGCACCCATAAGCCAAATGTCCATACCGGTCATGAACTTGTAGCAGGCATAGGCGCCGACGGCCATGAAACCACCCGTACCGAGGGAAACCTGGCCGCAGTAGCCTGTGAGGAGATTCAGTCCGATCGCCGCGATGGAATAGATCAGGAACGGCAGCAGGACGGCATTCGCCCAGTAATCGTTGATGACGAATGGAATGACAAGAAAAGCGACCGCGAGGACGAAGAAATAGCAGTAACGGTCAAACGCGATCGGAAAGGTTTGTGAGTCATCGGCATAGGTCGTCTTGAAGTCGCCCGTCTCACGGTAGAACATACCCGGTCTCCTTCAGTTCGCCGAATCGCCCGCGGGAACGTCACGCATTGGGAGACGAACGGTGGGTTCTGACCATGCGCGCGGATTACGCAGGCGCTTGATCCGCTCGAGATCAGCCGAGTGTCCCGCCATCTCTTACACCCTCTCGATAAGCTTCTCGCCGAAGAGGCCCTGGGGGCGGAATACCAGAAACACCAGAGCGAGCACATAAGCGAACCAGTTTTCCGTCGCGCCGCCGACGAAAGGACCGACCGCGAATTCGAAAAGTTTCTCACCTACACCAATGATCAGCCCACCGACGATCGCTCCGTGGATGGACGTGAAACCACCAAGCATAAGGACCGGGAGCGCCTTCAGCGCGATCAGCGAAAGCGAGAACTGAACGCCCGACTTGGCGCCCCACATGATGCCGGCGACCAAGGCCACGAAGCCGGCGATCGACCACACGAGCACCCAGATAAACTTCAGGGAGATGCCAACGGAGAGCGCCGCTTGATGGTCATCCGCAACCGCGCGAAGCGCCCGCCCCTGTTTTGTGAATTGCGAAAACAGAATGAGACCGGTCAACAGAAGTATCGCGATCAGTGTCGCCGTTATGTCCAGATTGTCTATGAAAAAGCCATATCCGAAATGCTCGAAGGTCAAGGTGTCGATCCAGGTGTTGATTCCCTGCGGAATTCCGACATCGAGCTTCTTGATATCACTGCCCCACATCAGGTCACCGAAGCCTTCCAGGAAATAGGCCAGGCCTATGGAAGCCATGAAAAGTATGATCGGCTCCTGGTTCACCAGATGCCTGAGTACCAGATGGTTTACCGCCCACGCGAAGGCTATCATGACCGCGATTGTGAACGCTATGGCCGGAAGGGCCGGAACGCTCCAGCCGAAATGGTGCAGGTTGGTTCCGAATGCGGCGTTGATCAGATGCCCGAACGGCACCTCTCCGTTCATTATACCCACAAGCGTTAGCGCGGCGAACAGCGCCATAACGCCCTGAGAGTAATTGAATATGCCGGAAGCCTTGTAGATAAGGACGAAGCCCAGAGCCACAAGTGCATAGAGCACACCGGCCATCAGGCCGTTCAGGGTGACTTCAATCGCAAACAGAAGCTGTTCAGGCATTGTCTCATCCCAGGTCCATCTTCCCGCGCCGGGTGCCCGCGGGAATTCACTCAATCATGGGGAACGCCCAGATACGCGTCAATCACGTCTTGGTTCTCGCGCACCTGCTTCGGTGTTCCGTCCCCAATCTTCCTGCCGTAATCCATCACCATTACTCGGTCGGAGAGATCCATCACCACGCCCATGTCGTGCTCGATGAGGGCGATCGTCGTGCCGAACTCGTCGTTTACGTCAAGGATAAACCGGCTCATGTCCTCCTTCTCCTCGACGTTCATGCCGGCGGTGGGTTCGTCCAGCAGCAGAAGCTTCGGTTCGGCAGCCAGCGCCCGGGCGAGTTCCACGCGCTTCTTCAGGCCGTAGGGTAGCCGCCCGACCTGGGTTTTCCGGATATGCTGGATCTCCAAAAAGTCGATGATCTTCTCGACCTTTTCACGGTTCTGTATTTCCTCCCGCTCCGCCTTACCGTACCAGAGCGCCTGCGCGGCCATGCCCGTGCGCATATGGGTCAGGCGTCCCGTCATGATGTTGTCAAGGACCTTCATGCCTTCGAACAGGGCTATGTTCTGAAATGTCCTTGCAACACCCTGTCTCGCGACCTGATATGGTTTGAGTGAGGGACGAAGCTTCCCCCGGAACCGGATTTCACCCTCCTGTGGATGATAGAACCCCGAGATTACGTTAATAATCGAGGATTTACCCGCTCCGTTAGGGCCGATGATCGCGCGGATCTCACCCTCGCGGATGTCGAAGGACAGGCTCTGGATCGCGGTGATTCCACCGAAGCGAAGGGTAATGTCCTGGATTTCCATCAGCGGTCCGCCAATGGTTCTTCCGTCCTCCGTCACATGCCTCTCAACGGTATCCGGCATCAAAGGCGCCCCGTTCTTCCGGACCCGACGCGGTTATCGCCAGTCGACTGAACGAAGCGTTGACGCATTGACATCATGGAATCACGCCGCCTTTCTTCCGGTATTTCCGATAACGGCGGCGTCCCGGATTTCCAGAGTGGCGGATATACTGCCCGTGCGCCCGTCCTCATAGGTGACCTCGGTTTCCGTATGGATCTCGCTGGAGCCGTCGTAAAGCGCATCCACGAGATCCCGGTATTTCTCTCCGATGATGGCCCGGCGCACCTTTCTGGTCCGGGTAAGCTCCCCATCGTCAGCATCGAGTTCCTTATGCAGAATCAGGAATCGGTGGATCTGGCAGCCAGACAGCATTTCATCCTGAGCGATGGTGCGGTTCACTTCCTCTACGTGGCCCTGAACCATGGCGTAGACCTTTGGGTTGCCTGCAAGCTCTTGGTAGGAGGCGTAGGCGATTCCGTTGCGTTCGGCCCAGCTTCCGACAGCGGCGAGATCGATGTTGATGAACGCGCAGCATCGATCCCGCGCCGCTCCGAACACGACGGCTTCCAATATGTTTGGGTAGAACTTGAGTTTGTTCTCAATGTATTTCGGCGCAAACATCTCTCCGCCAGACATCCGGGTAACGTCCTTCGCCCTGTCAATGATGCGAAGATGACCGGTATCCTGCTCTATGAAGCCCGCGTCGCCGGTGGCAACCCAACCATCGGGATCCCTGGTACTGGCGGTCGCCTCCGGATTCCTGAAATACTCGACGAATGTCCCGGGTGAGCGGTAGAGCACCTCGCCGCTGTCATCGATCCGGATCTCGACACCGGGCGACGGTATACCTACCGTATCGACGCGGACCTCATTGTCCGGCTGTTGGGTGATGAACACACTCGCTTCGGTCTGGCCATAGAGCTGTTTGAGATTGATGCCCAGTGATCGCCAGAATTCGAAAATCTCCGGTCCGATAGCCTCGCCCGCGGTATAGGCAACCCTCACGTTCGACATACCCTCGCGACTGCGGACCGGACCGTAGACCAGTATATCGCCCAACCAGTACCTGAACCTGTCCCATACCCGCATTGGCTTTCCGTCAAGCCGCTTCGGTCCCACTTGCCCGGCTATGGCCATGAAGGTCCCATAGAGCCATTTCTTGATATTTCCCGCGTCCTCCATGCGGATCGTTATGGCGGTGATGCGTTCCTCGAAATACCTTGGGGGCGCGAAAAAATATGTTGGGCCGATTTCATGCAGGTCTTCATGCATGGTTCCCGCACGCTCCGGACAATTGACGCAGAAACCGTTCCAATATGCCTGACCCACGGAGAATATGAAGTCTCCGACCCACGCCATTGGAAGATAGGCCAGAACCTGCTCTCCCTGCTGAAGCCGGTCAAATTCCGATGAGGATCTAGAGGCCTCGATGATGTTCCGGTTTGACAGAACAACGCCCTTGGGCCTTCCTGTCGTGCCTGACGTGTAGAGCATCACGCAGGTGTCATCGAAGCCAAGTTCCGAAATCCGCCTATCGAGTTCCCCATCGAATCGGTAATGGCTGGCGCGGCCCTCGGCCGCTATGTCGGTAAGCGCGTTCAGATGCGAATGCTCGTATTTTCGCAGACCGCGTCTGTCAATATAGATCACGTGCTCAATGTTGCCGACCCGCCGCTGCGCCTCGATTACCTTGTCAACCTGTTCCTGGTCACCGCACACCACCAGCCGGGCACCGCTATGGTCCAGAACGTACGCCATCTCATCCGAGACCGCGTCCTGGTACAACGGTACCGGTACGGCCCGAACCATCTGCGCCGCTACCATCGCCATGTAGTGTGCCGGACGGTTCCGACCGATAATCGCGATATGGTCGCCACGCTCGATCCCGAGATTCAGGAGTCCCAGCGCGATGGCACGGATTTCTTCGGCGGCTTCAGCCCAGGTCCAGGTCTGCCAGATTCCGAATTCCTTCTCGCGATATGCCGGCATCGCGCCAAATTCGCGCGCGTTGCGGGCCAGAAGCGCTGGAATTGATGTTATCGAGGTTTTCTGACCACCTTCTCGCGGCATGTCGCTCTCCCGGGTAACGCTGGTTCCGGCTTCCAGCCCCGAAAGGCAATGGAACAGCTTGCAGCATCCAGGTCAACTGGCCATGACGACATTTGCCCGGTTTTCCCGATCGCCGAATTCTGGTCCGGGGTCTTGGGGGAGATGACGGCGGATCTTTTTTAAGGTTCCTTAGTCATGGCACAAGCCGCGTAATTATGCCAAGAGTTCCTCTCAAAAAGTT
>JAPOUP010000153.1 GCA_026708635.1 Rhodobacter sp. | reverse complement strand
GGCCGAGAAACCCCGACATCCTGTCTTGCGGCTGTCAGGCCCGGCGGCGTATTCTGCGGCCCGCGACCGGATGCAGGTGCGCCGGTCCAGCAGGGAGTAAAGAAACAATGAACCTTAAGACTGCTTTGCGCCGCGTAGCACGTGGCATTGTTGCGGCCGTATCCGCAACCCTTGTCATGGGGGCCATGGCCGCGGGCGAGGGCATCGATCTCGAAGGCAAGACGGTGGAATGGGTCATCCCGTTCTCCGAAACCGGCGGGTCGGCCAAATGGGCCAACTTCTACGCGCCGCTCCTGAGCGAGGCGCTTCCCGGCAATCCCACGGTTGTCGTCAAGTTCATGCCGGGCGCGGGCTCGACGAAGGGCGCGAACTGGTTCCAGGAGCAGTCCTACGATGACGGTACGCTGATCTTCGGCTCCTCCGGTTCCACGCAGTTTCCGTATCTTCTGGGCGACCCCCGGGTCCGCTACGAGTACAATGACTGGAACGTGGTCCTCGCCTCGGGTACGGGCGGCGTCGCCTACCTGCCGCCGGATCTCGCCGGCATGATGGACGGGCTCGATGCCAGCGGCTTAAAGGACACCGACTTCATCTACGGCAGCCAGGGGGCGACCCGTCTCGACCTGGTTCCGCTGCTGGCGTGGGAGATGCTTGGCCTCAACGTGGAACCCGTCTTTGGAATCAAGGGACGCGGCGACGGCCGACTCATGTTCGAGCGTGGAGAGGCCAATATCGACTATCAGACCTCGTCATCCTACCTGAAGGGCGTAACCCCTCTGGTCGAGGCCGGCACCGCCGTACCGATGATGAGCTGGGGCGCACTGGACGCGGGCGGCGACATCGTGCGCGATCCAACCTTCCCGGACATGCCGACCTTCAAGGAAGTGTGCGAGGCGACGCCGGGATGCGAGACCAGCGGCGAAAGATGGGACGCGTGGAAGGCGTTCTTCGTGGCGGGCTTCCCGGCCCAGAAGATGGTCTTCCTGCCCGCCGGGGCGCCCGATGCCGCGATCGCCACCTATGGGGAGGCGTTTGAGACGATCAAGGCGCGCCCGGACTTCGCCGAGATCTCGATGGGCCGCCTCGGCGTCTATCCGCAGATGACGGGCGATGCGGCGGCCGGCGCGCTCGCGAGCGGGACCCGGGTACCGGAGTCAGCCAAGGCGTTTGTCGTGAACTGGCTGATGGAGCGCTACGGCGTCTCGCTCTAGGGGCCGGGCCATGCATCCCGGCCGGCGTCGCCGGCCGGGGCGTATTCCTGACTTCCCGGGGCAATTGGACCCAAGGTCTGGCACATGGACATCCTGTCAGTCGCGCTTCCCGCCCTAGGCAGCGCAGCCGGGCTGATCCTGCAACCGGTTGTCCTCGGCTATCTCGCGCTCGGCGTCGTTATGGGGCTTTGCGTCGGCGTCTTTCCGGGTCTTGGCGGAATCGCCGGACTTTCGCTACTCCTGCCCTTCATGTTCGGCATGGATCCGGTCCTTGGCCTGGCGCTGATGATCGGCATGGTTGCCGTCGTGCCGACCTCCGACACGTTCGCGTCCGTCCTGATGGGAATTCCCGGGTCCTCGGCCTCCCAGGCGACCGTCCTTGACGGATTCCCCATGGCGAAGAAGGGGGAGGCCGCCCGCGCCCTTTCGGCGGCCTTCGCGTCTTCGCTCTTCGGTGGCCTGGTCGGCGCGGCGTTCCTCACGGTCTTCATACTTGTCGCCCGGCCGATCGTATTGGAGTTCAGGACGCCGGAACTCCTGATGATCACGGTCTTCGGGCTTTCCATGGTTGGCATTCTGGCCGGACGCGTCGCCCTCAAGGGCATCGTGGCCGCCGGTCTCGGCATGATGGTCGGCACGATCGGTGAGGGAGACTCGTCCGGCGAGCTCCGGATGGCCAGCTACGACCTGCCCTATCTGGTGGACGGGCTGAAGCTCGTGATCGTCGGTCTCGGGATCTTCGCGATTCCGGAAATCGTCGCCCTGCTGCGCCAGGATCGGGCCATTTCGGAGCGCTCGGTGCTCGGTGGCGGCTGGATGCGCGGTGTCCGCGACTGGCTCGCGAACGCATGGCTAAGCGTCCGCTGCTCGATCATCGGCGTCGTCGTCGGGGTCATCCCGGGACTCGGGGGCTCGGTCGTTGACTGGATCGCTTACGGCCACGCCGTCCAGACCACGAAGGACCGGTCAGGGTTCGGGAGCGGTGAGGTGCGCGGGGTAATCGGTCCCGAGAGCTCCAACAACGCGAAGGAAGGCGGCGGACTCGTTCCGACGCTCCTCTTCGGGATCCCGGGTTCCGGATCCATGGCGATCTTCATCGGCGCGATCGCGCTTCTGGGATCCGGAAACATCGAGGTCGGGCCCTCGATGCTGAAGAACAACCTGGACATCACCTACGCGATCGTCTGGCTGCTGGCCCTGGCCAATGTCGTCGGGACGCTGATCTGCATCGGCGCCTCCGGCGGAATAGCGCGGCTGACGACGATTCCCTTCAGCCTGCTGGCTCCGTTCCTGTTCATGATCATCGCCTTCGCGGCCTTCCAGTCGGGCCAGGATCTGATGGACCTCGTGGCGCTTTTCGCCATCGGTTTCCTCGGCATAATGATGCGCCGCTTCGACTGGTCGCGCCCGGCGTTCCTGATCGGGTTCGTCCTGTCCAATCCCGCCGAGACCTACGCCAACCAGGCCGTTCAGATCGCACAGTCCAGGTTCCGGAAGGGATTTGCCGAAGGCATCGACTACATCCTCTCGCCCATCGTTATCGTGCTCGTGATAATCACGTTGATCTCGGTAATCGTCGGACTGAGGCAGGCGAAGACGATCATGGCCGAAGGCGCCGTCGGGTCCGGGCGGAAGAGGGCCCCGATGATCTTCCTGCTGGCCGTGCTGGCCTATCTCGTGATCTCGTTTGTCGATGCGTCACTGATACCGGACTACGCCGCGGCCGACCGGGTATTCCCGCGCTTCGTTTCCTGCGTGGCGATCGCGGGTGCCCTGGTTCTCCTGGCCCAGATGATCGTCCGCCCCGAATCCCACGCCCTGTTCGCCGACCGGGATGCGGGGGGCGGAGACCGGGAGGACGCCCATGGGCTCTGGGCGACGCTGGCGTGGTTCGCGGGACTCCTGGTCCTGACCGCGCTCGTGGGTTTCATCCCCGCGCTCGCGGTTTTCCTGTTCGCCTTCATCCACTATCGCGCCGGTCGGCGGGCGCATTTCGCGGCGGCTTACGCCGTTGCGGGAATCGCCTTCATGTGCCTCATGGCATGGCTGCTGAACCGGGACTTCCCGCCGGGCGTGCTCCAGTCATTCGTGGACCTGCCCTGGCCCCTTTCGTGATGAAGCCAGGGGCGCAGGCGACGGCGACTCCCTTGGCAAACGGCTCCCCGGCGTGCGGGCCGGGACCAACGATGCGGATGGCGTAGCATGACCCAGACAGGCATTCCATTCCTGTTCATGCGAGGAGGCACCTCGCGCGGACCCTACCTCAGACGTGACCGGCTGCCCGAGGACATGGACCGGCTTGCGGACGTTCTGGTCGCGATGCTGGGCTCCGGGAATCCGATCAACATCGACGGGATCGGTGGCGGGACCGCGGTGACGACGAAAGTGGCCATGCTTTCGCCTTCGGAGGACGGATGGGCTGATGTCGACTACTTCTTCGCGCAGGTTGGCGTCGAGGACGGCTTGGTCGATTTCGGGCCCACCTGCGGCAACATCCTCGTCGGCGTGGGTCCCGCCGCGATCGAGATGGGCCTGGTGTCCGCGCCCGGAAACGTGGCGGAAGTGAGAATCCGGGCCGTCAACACGGGCGCGCGCGTGCTTGCGAGAGTGCGCCTGGACGGCGGTTCGGTCCTGTATGACGGTGACGCGTCAATCGACGGCGTTCCCGGCACGGCCGCTCCCGTCGAACTGCGGTTCATGAACACGGTCGGCGGCGCCACGGGAGCGATGTTTCCGACGGGCGCGCGGGCCGAACGGATCGATGGCGTCGATGTGACATGTATGGACGTGGCCATGCCCATGGTTATCGCGCGCGCGGAGGCTTTCGGCCTGACCGGCCGGGAAAGCGCGGCGGAACTGGACGGGAACCGTGAATTTTTCGAACGCATGGAGGCGGTTCGGCTGGCGGCCGCGAAAAGGATGGGGATGGGGGACGCGGCAAAATCCGTCACGCCGAAATTCGGCCTTCTCGCCTCCGCCATGGAGGGCGGCGCCGCGGCGACCCGCTACTTCATGCCCTGGAACACCCATCCCAGCCTTGCCCTGACCGGGTCGCAGTGCATGGCGGCCTGCCTGCTGTGCCCGGGAACCGTGGGAGAGGGAATCATGGAGAGGCCGCCCTCCACACCCGCGCGCCTCGCCCTCGAGCACCCGATGGGCCGGCTTGAGGTCGTGATCGACTGTTCGCGGGACCGCGATCGGTTCGAGGTGAACTGGGCCGGACTCGTGCGAACGGCGCGCAAGCTGGCGGAGGGCCGGGTCTTCGTTCCGCGGCGGGTCTGGAACGGCCGCGCGTCGTAGTCGGCCGGGCGTGACCATCGCCTGTCCCGCGGGACGGCGCGTGACGGAGCCACGGGGATCGCTCTCCGACCGTCCCGAGGATCCCGTTCGGAAAGGGCGGATCATTGGGATATCGTCCGAATCGGGAGAAACGCCATGAGACTGAATAGCTGTACCGCGATCGTGACTGGCGGCGGTTCGGGATTCGGAGCGGGAATCGCGCGGAAATTCGCCTCCGAGGGCGCGCGCGTGATGGTGGCGGACATCGACCGTGCCGCAGCGGAGCGCGTCGCCGGGGAAGTCGGCGGAATCGCGCATGAGGTCGACGTCTCGCAATCCGCCTCCGTCAACGAAATGGCGGCGGTCGCGCTCCGCGAGCTTGGCCACGTGGACATCCTGGTCAACAACGCCGGGATCACGCATTCACCGATGCCGATGGAGGATGTCCCGGAAAGCGAGTTTGACCGCGTCTTCGCGGTCAACGCGAAATCCGTCTACCTGACCGCGAAGCATCTGGTGCCCCATATGAAATCCCGCGCGCGCGGCGCCATCCTCAACATCGCCTCGACCGCCGGACTCTCGCCACGGCCATACCTCAATTGGTACAACGCGACGAAGGGATGGATGATCACGGCGACCAAGACCATGGCGGTCGAACTCGCCCCCGCCGGCATTCGCGTGAACGCGCTCTGCCCGGTGGCCGGCGAAACCCCGCTGCTTCCCAGTTTTCTCGGCGAGGACACGCCCAAACGCCGGGCAAGCTTCATCGCGACCATTCCGATCGGACGGTTCTCGACACCCGAGGACATCGCGAACGCCGCCTGCTATCTCTGCTCCGACGAGGCGGGCATGGTCACCGGAGTCGCGCTCGAGATAGATGGCGGCCGCTGCGTATGATCCATCCCGAAACCCCGCCACGGCCAATACGCGCTCCGGCAAGCCGGCCACCGGGTTTGGCGAATACCCGCGGCCCCGGATCCGTCCGCGACGGGATCCAACGCGATTCCGGGATCCGATGTCTCTCAAACCAGTTACCCCCCCCCCCCCCCC
>JAPOUP010000299.1 GCA_026708635.1 Rhodobacter sp. | reverse complement strand
TCCCGCTCGGGCGCGGCCGACAGCCGTTGTCGCCGGACGCAAGGTGACGGCGACCGGCGACCGGACGGTCCCCAACGGCTTGAAATGCGGGGAATCCGCCATCGGGACGGATGGAACCGGATGCCCAGGCACCCGCGCCCGGGCGGACCCTCGCGTCAGCGGGCTCTAGAACCGATTGGCCCTGCGGCCAGGCTTGACCGGGGCGGCGGGAGCGTCTAGGTTCGGGGCACGGGCGACGCGCCGGACAGCCACGCGCCTTCGGAGCGCCCCGCCGTTCTGGAGGAACGCATGAACACGCTTCAGGCGACGTATGAAAGGGCGCTGGACCGGCTGAGGGCCGACATGGCCAATCAGAAGGTATGGCTTTTCGCGCTGGTTTTCGGAGCGGTGGTGACGGGCATCACGCTCGGGCTTGCGTTTGCGTCCTGACCCCGTCGCGGGCCGATGGGCCTGGGAACGCATGAAAACGGCACGGGCGGAAAACGAGGCGCTTAAGGCGGGCCTCGCCGTGACCCCGTCCGGAATGCGGGCCGAGATGGCTCAGCGTGACGCCGCGCTTTCGGAGCGCATCGCGACGGCGACCGAACTCATGGCCCCGTCGCGCAGGTGGCAGACCGCCATCACCATCGCCGCCCTGATCGCCTTCGCTCCCGTTTTGCAGCGGATCGCCGGTGGGCCTTAGCCGTAACGGCCTTCGGACCGCCCTTTTCCCTTGCCCCGCGAGGCGCCCGTTTTTCCGGGTCAACTGACTGCCCGTCAGTGCGTCTGGAGGAGGCGGAATCCGGGGTATGAAACGGGCGGGATCCGGTTGGCGGCCGACAGTCAGTCTTTCGACAGGCTGATGGCCTCAACCTTCAGGTCGCGGCCGGCTCCGCGCCCGGAAAACCCATATCGTTATCGAGGGCGTTGATGACCGGCAGGGCGGCCGCCAGTCGCGTGCCGTTCGGGCGTGGCGCGAAGGCAGTTATGAGGGAGCCGTCAGGGGGCGGTCACGCGTGTCCGTCCCATGGTGTCATCCTTTGGGGCAATTCAGTCAGATGGATGTACCCCCGAAATTCCAACGCGCTCCGGTCAACGCTTTCCGCGACGCTTCCTCGCGAGTTTGGCTTTCGCGACAATGGCGGAGAGGCTTACGGCTTCCTCGATACTCCCTGTCTGATCAATGCACTGATTGATGGCGCGCCCCAGGGTCGCGTCATCAAAACCGGAAGAAATGACTTCGGCCGAGGCGGCATCGAGCCCCTGAAAGTTCCGCCCTTCAGGGCCCTTGCGCCGCTCAGGCCTTTCGGCGCGCGTCACTCCATTGTTTCCCTTTGCCCCAAAGTTAAATCGCCCTTGCATTGTCCTCTCACCCTGTTCAGGCGCTTCAGTCACCGATTTTTTCGTTCGTTCCGGGGAGAACTGGCTTTTTGACCCCTTCGCCACCGAATTCGCTCGACTTTTAGCGAAAATCCTCTGGGAATTGTCGAGCTCGAACCATTGCCAAACCGAACCCCGCGACTCGTAGTCCCTGCTTTTGGGCGAAACCGGCCCAAAACCCGCCAGCGCGAGTGACCCATTCAGTTGAACGATCGCGTCAGACTGGTTTGAGGGTGGGGTCCACCCGGCGAGATCAGGATATTCGAAACTGGGCGGCCTCCGCTCGAACGCGATGTGCGCCATCCTTATGGCTTCGCGTTCGATGTACTCTCTGTCCTGGACCGCCCAGTTGGGACTTCGCTTCGCGACCGCGCCTAAAAGGGCGCCGGCCATCGTGGCAATCGTATCGGTATCGCTGTCCAACTCATTTGCCGCCGCCACCAACGCACTCTCAATTCCGTCGGGTTCATAGACCTGCGCCAAAAGCAAAGCGGCAAAGGCAGTCTTGAAGCCTGAGCCACGATAGCGCTCCTTCAGACAGCCTAGCTCGGTCAAGATATCATGGTAATTTGCGTTTTCGTTGCTATGGAACAGTCTGTCGATTAGCTCGAAGTCACGAACGGCCTCTTCATGGAACTGTTGCAACGCGACTGATAGGCTTTTGCCCGCCTCACGCTCCCAGGCGGGAAGCCAGAATGACGATAGATCGCCGTCCTCATTGACTAGCCCGGACAGCGGAGGGATGTTTTCCATGAAACCCCGCGCTTCATCGAGAGTGGGTATCCGTCTGCGTTCAATCGAACTCCATAGGCACATTGCATGAAACACGGCTCCACAGAAGCCGTGCGGATGCCCATGGGTCACCAAAGCGTCACGAAGCACGTTCGTCAACATTCCAGTACTGTTCCGAGCGCTCCAAACGTGCGGCTGGACCCGCATGGCCGCGCCGTTTCCACCAGCGGTGGTGTAGGACTGTCGGTCCGTTTTAAAGAAGTTCGAGAACCAGTTCACGCCGCGCTTCGATAGGTTTGAGGCGGCGGCCTTCGAACCAATACCCGCTCCCAGGCAGTAGCCCTGCCAGACGGTCACCTCGATCTTGGCAAATGCCTCCACGTCAAACGCACCGTCACCCCGGATCGCTCTTGACGCACTAGGGCGCAGCTGCGTGTCGTCAGAGTAGGTGCCTGCCGGAAGATCGACGGTGACACCGAATTTACCCCCAATCAGCCGTTTCCAGGCCATTGGCTCGACGACAGACCCGGTGCCGGTACGGTACTTTACGCCCCCAGTCCCTCGCGAGAGTTCGGTCATCCATCCAAGAGCGTCTCCCGCCGCCGCCCAAAGCGCCGAGTTAACAACAACTTTCTCATAGTCACCGAGTTCGTAAGAGGCGGCGGCGCCATGGCTTCTCGTACCTCTCAATTCGGTTGCCCCCCAAACTTGTCCGGATCCACGGAGACCTGGACGTTCCCGCAATCGAAGTCCGCCAGCAAGCCGGCGACCGTATCGTGGTGCCCATCTTCCACAACATAGATTTTCCGAAGATATTCAAGGCTCAATCGATCCGGATAATTTATGGATATAGTGATCGCGGCTTGATGCTGGCACCCTGTGTGCAGGTCGGAAGCGGGGTCGCGGAAGCCGGATGCCGCGCACGTTCGGGCTGCGGCTCAAGCGCTCGGGCACCCGCTGGTCCCAGAGGGGCGCCAACGCCATGCTCGCGCTTATGGGCTGCGTCATGAACCTCGGGCTGCCCGGCCCGCTCGACTGGTGGGCGAATCAGGACATGGCCGCATGAGCAACCAATCCGCGCCGTACCCACCCGCTCCCGCCGACCTTGCGCCACGACGCCGGCCGGGCTATGGCCATTCCCTAAACGGGAGACGGAAATGCACACCACGAACCTGCGCCAAATGGGCGGATCCGTCATACTGGCCGTGCCCCCGGACCTTCTTGGCCTCCTGCGGCTCGGCGTCGGGGCCGCGGTGAACATCGGCGTCGAGAACGGTCGCCTGATCGTCCAACCGAAGGAGCGCCCCCCATACACCCTTGACCAGCTGTTGGCGCAATGCGCCGGGATGGACTCCCCCTCCGATGGGGACCGTGCCTGGATCGATGGCGGACCGGCCGGCGAAGAGCTCCTTTAGCGAAGCGCGGAGATGTCTGGCCCGTCGGCCTCGATCCCACGGCCGGCCATGAGCGGAAAGGCGGGCGACCGGTGCCGGTCGCGTCCCCCGCCGCTTTCAGTGAAGTCACGGGGACACCCGTTGTTCCGCCCATCACCACGGGCGGGAATTTCGCGCGCCGAAGGGGTTTCGCGGTTCCTTTGGAGAACGTCGGCACGCGGACGTCCGGCGTCATTCGCCGTGACCGGCCCCGCGCCATCGACCTCCGGGCGCGCAACGGCAGGCGTGTGGAAACGGTCCCCGAACCGGTCGTTGACGATGTGCTCGCCCGGCTCAGTACCATCTTCCCATAGGCAACACGGTCAGCCGATGAACCCGCTTTCCCGCGAAGGTCCGTCACGTGCGCGATGCCCGCCGCGGTTTCATTTCCCGTACGCCGAGACGCCTGCATACGCCTGTGCAGGCAAATGCCTAACCTTTGGCAATCAGGGGGTTGAAACCGTTGCTGGATGGCTTCCGGCATCCTTGGCCGTTTCGGGGCCGAAAAAGGCGGCTGGGTTTGGTCAGAGACGCGAGCGGGCCGCTGAGTTGCGGTTTTCTCCGTGGACGGCCGTAAGGCGTTGTAAAGCTGTCGTGTGCAGTGGAAGGATAGACGGCGATGACTGATGAATCCGGCGACAGGTCCCGCGAGGACAGGGACCCGGTTCCGTTCGGGGCCGAGGGAAAGTATGAGGGGCGGCCGTACCGGACCTACGCCCGGTACAGCCTCTACACCAAGGACCCCGACTACCCCGCCAACCCGAAGATCGTGGGGGGAGATCGAGATGCGGGCCGTAGACGACAACCACGGCATCCACGTCTGCCCGGTGCTGGTCAGCGGCGAGAACCTCAACCTGATCGCGCGGGGCAAGGTCCCCGGCGTCCACGACTGAAATGGGACCGCGACCCGATTTCCCCCTGTGGTTCGACATCATGGTCGGGACGCTCATGGGGTCCCTGGCCCTTCTGATGGTGGTCGCGATCGTCTGGGGGGTGTACTACGCGCTCATGAGCCCCGAGGAATTCGTGAATCACTGGTGGCGACAGGAAGAACGGAAGCGGGAGCGACGGAGACGACGGGAGGCCAAATCCACATGACCGACACCGGTGACCGCCAGTATGGGGAGACCGTGTTCCGCCTGCCGGAGTCCGTCAGGGCCCTATCGGAGATCGCGGAGACGGAGGGGACCGACATGGCGGCTGCCCTCCAGCGGATTGTCGCGGATGCCGCCACCGATCTTGGCTGCGGGGATCCGCCGGAGGAGGTCAGGACCTTGGACGCATCCGGCATGGAGATTGTCATCATCGGACGTGAGCGGCACGAAATCAACCGTATGAAGATGGAGGACCGGGTGACGCGGCACGACACATGGATCGACGACATCCAGTCGGACAACGTCAGCGTTCACCTGGAGCAGATGAACGGCGACCTCTATTTCCTTCGTGTTGGGCAGTTGGAGTTCGACATCCACGGGAAGGGCATACAGTGCCTTGCGCGGTAGGGAGCTTCAGTTACGGCGTGCCGGGGCTGCTCACCACGCTGGCGAAGGACGGCCACGGACCGGCACTGGTGCCACTGGCGGGGCGCCTGAACCTCATCGCGGCCCTTGCCGCCGAGATCAACGACCCCGTCCTGGTCGACGAATGCCGGGCCGGCGATGATCCGGGATCGAGGCGATGTGATCCAGGACCGGGGTGGAGCCGGGTTCTGGCTTACCCCGGAGGTTTCCCTGGCCTGCAACGACGGCTTCGGGGCACGGAGGCCCAGCGGAATCCGGAAACTTGTCGAACGCAACATGGAAGGGCTTGAGAATGCGTGGCATGAGTATTTCACCCGAGGCACTTAGGTTCGATGCCGACTGCATGTGGGTCGATCTCAGCGACGGCCGCACGATCGGCGTGCCGCTGGCGTGGTTTCCGCGCCTGTTCCACGCCTCGCCGGAGGCGCGCGGGGCCTACGAGCTCAGCCGCCGGGGCATCCATTGGCGGGAACTGGACGAGGACATCTCCGTGGAGGGCCTTCTGGCCGGTCGCGGGGATCTGACGCGGACGGACCGCGCGGCCTGAACCACGGCCCGGCG
>JAPOUP010000044.1 GCA_026708635.1 Rhodobacter sp. | reverse complement strand
GGCTGCGCATCGCCGCCGCCGAACCCGCTTGACGCCGGTTACCGATGAACGGTCCGCATGTCGTTGCCCTCGAATGCCGCATTGGGCACGAACCGGGCATCAAGTGGTCCCAGGCGGATTCGCCGGACAGGGATGAACCCGGATTTCAAGGGGGTGCGGGCGACCGGGCGGCGTCACGGGCGCGTGCCGGACGGCGAAATCGCCCACCGCGGGATATTCGGGCTGTAGGCGACGAGGCGCGATCCAGAAGGGATTAATTCTCGACCGCTCAGACGGTGGACCAGCTCCCGGCATTCCAATAACCTGATCCGCGATACACCCATGCGGATCCGCAACATGCTCACAAACACCAGGCACGCCGGGTACTTTCTTTACCATTCGATTGGCATGTATCCGGGCAAGGAGCGGGAACTCGCCGAGGCGACCGCCGAATTCGCCGAGGTCTGGGCCGCCCCCAATGACAGGCAATGGGGCTACGTGCTGCTGCGCCGTCAGGATTTCATCGATTACTGGCGTCGCATCATAAACGTGCCCAAGGGCTCGACGACCACCTGCGAAAGCGTAACCGATGGCATGCACAAGCTGGTCCGGTCGCTCCCGGAGGGAATGCTGCGCGGCAAGCGCGTGCTGGTGACCGCCGATTGCTTTCCGTCCATCCATTTCCTGCTGGCGGGGCTGGCGCCAAAAATGGGCTTCACGCTCGACACGGTGCCGCTGAGCGAGGGCAAGCCCTGGGTTGAGGCCGGTGACGTCGCCGCCCGCTGGGGCCGGAATGTCGGACTGGCGTTCCTGACCTGGGTCACCTCGACCGCATCGGCGCGGGTCGATCTGGCGTCGTTGGTCGCGCACGGCCGGGAGATGGGCAGCATGATCGGCGTCGACATCACCCAGGCCGCGGGGCTGATTCCCTTTGACGCGATGAACCCCAAAGTCGATTTCGTCGTTTCGACAAGCCTGAAATGGATGTGCGGCACACCCGGCGCGGGCATCCTTTACGTCGAAAAGTCGCTCGCGCTGGAACTGGAGCCCGAAGGTCGCGGTTGGTTTTCGCAGAACAACCCGTTTTCCTGGGATCTCGACAGGTTCGAGTACGCCCCCGATATCCGCCGCTTCGACGGTGGCACGCCAGGGTCGATGGCCGCGGTCGCCTCCCTGCCCGCCCTGAAGTGGCACGCAGACCAGGATCACGCAGAAATGGCGGCCTGGAACATTCGCCTCGTCGACAGGATCATCGCGCGCGCGGACGATCTCGATCTGCCGCTGCATTCACCGCGTGAGGCTGACAGGCGCGGCGGCTCGGTCATGCTGCGCTTTCCGAGCAAGCCTGAAGCCGCCGCCGTGGTCGGCGCGCTGGGTGTCGAAGGCTATTCGGTGGATTTCCGCGGCCCGCTGGTACGTCTTTCGCCGGGCAATATGACCGCGGCCGAGACCATTGACGCCGTCTTCGACATAACCGAATCGGTACTGACCCGCCGCAGGTCCCGCCTTGCCGCGAGGGGACCGCAGATAGGAGCCGACATGAACCCAGCGGAACTTCTCGGCCAGCTCGGCGCAATGCTGATGTCCGGCCAGGTCAGGATCGTCGACTGCACAGCCGTTCTCGGTCCCGACACGCCGATCCTGCGCCTACCAGGGGATTTTGCCAGGAACACGCCCAGGGTCGAGATCCATAAGATCAGCGAATATGATGCCGACGGGCCGTTCTTCGCCTGGAACTGGATGGTGCTGGGCGAGCACTCCGGCACCCATTTCGACGCGCCGCATCACTGGATTTCGGGCAAGGATTTCGAGGACGGCTACACTGACACGCTCGACGTCCAGCGCCTTGTCGCGCCGGTCAACGTGATCGATTGCTCCGCGGAGGCGGCGGAAGACCCCGACTTCCTGCTCACCGCCGAGCGCGTCAAGGCTTGGGAAGCGGAACACGGGGGGATCAATCCGGGCGAATGGGTGGCGATGCGCACGGACTGGGACAAGCGGTCCCACGACGGGGATCTCTTCCTGAACGAGTCTCCCGATCCGCATGAGGATGGATCGCACAGCCCCGGCCCGACCACGGAATGCATCGACTACCTGCTTTCAAAGGGCATCGTCGGGTGGGGCGCCCAGTGCGTCGGTACGGATGCCGGCATGGCGGGCAAGTTCTCGCCACCATATCCGGCGCACAACTTCCTGCACCGCGACAATTGCTTCGGCCTCGCGTCGCTCGCCAATCTTGACCAGTTACCGCCCAAGGGCGCGGTACTGGTGGCGGCACCATTGAAGATCAAGCGCGGCACTGGATCGCCGATCCGCGCCCTGGCGCTCGTCCCGCGGGCCTGACGGCGCATGGCCGAGCGCTCGTTCAGGTCAGAAGTCCGGCACCTGCGCCTCGGTGCCGGCGAAACCTTCACGGGCGAAGGCATTCTGGCGATCACGAAGGCGTTGCTGGAATCCGGCGTTGGCTATGTCGGCGGCTACCAGGGCGCGCCGATCTCTCACCTGATGGACGTGCTGGCCGATGCGCAGGATCTCCTGACCGAACTCGGCGTCCGGTTCGAAGCCAACGTGTCCGAGGCCGCGGCCACCGCGATGCTGGCGGCTTCGGTCCATTACCCGATTCGTGGCGCCGTGACGTACAAAGGTCCTGTCGGCGTCAACGTCGCGTCGGACGCTCTGGCGAACCTGTCGTCCTCGGGCGTGAATGGCGGCGCGCTGATCGTTGTGGGAGAGGACTACGGCGAAGGCTCCTCGATCATGCAGGAGCGCAGCCACGCCTTTGCGATGAAGTCACAGTTCTGGCTTCTGGACCCGCGGCCAAACCTGCCCTCGATCGTGCGGGCGGTAAAGCGGGGCTTCGAGCTCTCGGAGGCGTCTGGCACCCCGGTTATGCTGATGGTGCGGATCCGGTCGTGCCACGTCACGGGCCAGTTCGATGCCGCTGACAACATTCCGCCACCGCTGACCGTCGTCGAAGCGCTTGCGGAACCGAGAAAGGACTTCCGGCGCGTGGTGTTGCCGCCGATGTCCTACGCGCATGAGCGGGAAAAGATCGAAAGCCGCCGGCCCGCCGCCGAGGCCTTCATAACCGAACGGACGCTGAACGAGCGCTTCGGCCCCAGGCGGGGCAAGGTCGGGATCGTTCTTCAGGGCGGCATGTACAACGGCGTGATACGGGCGCTGCAGCGGATGGAGCTTGCCGACCTCTACGGCAATACGGACGTACCGCTCCATGTCCTGAACGTTACCTACCCGTTGGTGCGGGGGGAGGTGCTGGGTTTCGCGCACGGCAAGGACGCGCTCCTGATCGTCGAGGAGGGCCAGCCCGAATTCATCGAGCAATCCATTGGCTCCATGCTTTTCAGGGAAGGCGTCAAAATCCGCCTGATGGGCAAGGACGTTCTGCCGATGGCCGGTGAATACACCGGCGAGGTGCTTCATGACGGAATAACCGCCTTTTTTCGCGAAACCGCGCCCGACCTGCTGCCGGGGAAAATCCTCGCGCCCAACCGGGTCGCATCCGGGATCCCGGACCTTCTGAATACGGTACCGGATCGCCCGCCCGGTTTCTGCACGGGCTGTCCCGAACGCCCGATATTCGCCGCACTGAAGATCGTCCAGCGGGAACTCGGCGAGCACCAAATCACCGGCGACATCGGCTGCCATCTCTTCGCGGCGCTCCCGCCCTTCGAGATCGGCGGCTCGACAATGGGCTACGGCCTCGGCCCCGCGTCGAATTCCGCGTTCGATGCCGGAGGCAAGAAGCGGGCGATCTCCATCATCGGTGACGGGGGGTTCTGGCACAATGGCCTCGCCTCCTCGATCGGTAACATGGTGTTCAACCGCTCCGACAGCGTTGCGGTGATCGTTGACAACTACTATTCGGCGGCCACGGGCGGGCAGGATCTGCCGTCCAGCCGCGCCGGCAACCCGACCCGGGCCACGAACAACCCGATCGGCGCCGCTGTCCGGGGAGTTGGGGTGAAATGGGTCCGCGAGATCGACCGCACCTATGATGTGCCCCGGATGTGTGAGGTCTTTCGCGAGGCGTTGACCACGGATTTTGACGGCCCCAAGGTCATCGTCGCGTCCTCCGAATGCATGCTGAACCGCCAGCGCCGCGAGAAGCCGCTCCGACAGGACGCCATTGACGCCGGAACGCGCGTCGAGGTGCCCCGTTTCGGCGTCGACGAGGACATCTGCACCGGTGACCATGCCTGCATCAGGCTCTCGGGCTGTCCGTCGCTGTCGCTCAGGAACCTTGACGACCCGCTCCGCGACGATCCAGTGGCGCACATTGACCAGACATGCGTAGGCTGCGGAAATTGCGGCGAGGTCGCTGAGGCCGCCGCGCTCTGTCCAAGCTTCTATCGCGCGGACATCGTGCACAACCCGACCGGGTTTGAGCGATGGCGCGCGGGCATCGTCTCGCGGCTCATTTGCCACCTCCAGGACCGCCGGGCGCGCAGGTCGCTTTCATTTGGAGGCGCGGAATGACGGCGCGCCAGCCATTCCGCGCGGAGGAGGCCGGACCGGGCCCCGACGGTATCATCAAGCTCGCGATCATGGCGGTGGGAGGTCAGGGCGGCGGGGTTCTGACCGGATGGATCGAAACCCTCGCCAGGTCGCAGGGCTATGCCTGCCAGGCGACCTCGGTCGCCGGAGTGGCGCAGCGGACCGGTGCGACGGTCTACTATATCGAGATGGCCAGGACCGGAACCGGGCAACCGGTGTTCGCCCTCGCACCCGCCTCCGGCGATGTCGACATACTGATCGCCGCGGAACTGATGGAAGCCGGACGCGCCATCGCCCGCGGCTTCGTGACCCCGGACAGGACGACACTCATCGCATCGTCCCACCGGGAGCTCGCCGTATCGGAAAAGATGGTTCCCGGTGACGGGATCGCCGATGCGGCCGAGGTTAGCGCCGCGGCCGAAATCGCCGCGGCCAGGTTCATTTGTTTCGATATGGAGAGACTGGCCGTCGAAAACGGATCCGTCATTTCCGCCACGCTGTTCGGCGCGCTGGCGGCCTCCGGATGCCTTCCCTTTGACAAGGGAGATTTCGAGGACGCAATCCGGGCCGGCAAGGGGGGCGTCGGGGCAAGCCTTCGCGCCTTCAGCGCCGGTTTCCGCGCCTGCCTTCAGGGTGCGCCGGCGGGCGACGGCGCACCGGCACGGTTACCGCCCGCCCCACGTGCCGTGGGTCCCGCGCGTCTGCTCGAAAGGTGGAGCAGCTTTGCCACGCGCGTTTCGGTTCTGCCAATGCCCGCCCGGCCCGTTGCGATGGCCGGGCTGCGCAAGGTCGTCGACTTCATGGATGCGGAGTACGGGCATGAGTACCTTGATCGCGTGGTGCCTTTCGTCGGTGTCGACAGCGTCGGCGACGGTCACGCGCTGACCGAGGCCGCGGCGAAATACATCGCTAACGCCATGGCCTACGACGACGTGATCCGCGTGGCGGATCTCAAGACCCGCGCCGCCCGCAATGACCGGATCGTCGCCGAAACGGGAACCGGACCGCGACAGTTGCTGCGTTTGACCGAATACATGCATCCCCGGGCCGAAGAGGTCGTCGGACTTATGCCCGCCGGACTGGGTGCCCGAATCGCGGCAAGCCCTCAAGCAATGGCCCGCATCGACCGCTGGTTCGCGAAGGGCAGGCGGCTGAGGTCAGACCGTTTGGGGCCGTTCCTTCTTCTCTATGCGCTCGGCGGCCTGAAACGGTATCGTCGCGGGACGCGACGCCACGCGGTCGAGCGGGCGCGTCTCGACGGTTGGCTGTCGCGCGCGGCCCGAATCTCCGC
>JAPOUP010000068.1 GCA_026708635.1 Rhodobacter sp. | reverse complement strand
CCCTAAATTTGGAATGCATGATGTTCTCCCTTATGCGGTATCGAGCCGCGTTCCATTAGGTGAAACCCGGTAATGTATGAATCAGTATCTGCACGGGATCATTTAAGGTTGTCAACGAACGTTTACCTGAAGTCCGTTACCGGTGGCCGGTAACGGAAACGCCTTATGGATTCACGGACCCATCGGCGCCAGGGCGGGGCAGCCGTAAAGCTTCCGGGTGCCGCCCGACGGTCTTTTCCTTGAACATCGGCTTCTTGCCGGGCAGACGGATAGTGGATTTGACAGCCCCGGCGTGGTTTGCCCTGACGACAGCGTCTATTCCGGTTGCCTGGGCGTTCTCGCCCCGATCATATATGCGCAGGACGCTCCCATTGACTTGGCCAAACCGTGCGCCATTGAGACTGGCGCATTTTGCGATCTCCGCTCCGCCTCGTTACGCGTCCGCGCGATATCCGGGCCAAGCTCCGTGGGTGTTGCACGTCAGGCCGCTTCCGGTCCAACATGGAATGAAACAAACAGTGGGAAGTGGACCATGTCCGGAGTAAACCTGAAACAGGTAGTCAAGCGCTACGGAGACATACAAGTCATCCATGGCGTGGATCTTGAGATCAATGACGGCGAGTTCTGTGTCTTTGTCGGCCCTTCAGGTTGCGGCAAGTCCACATTGCTGCGGATGGTCGCCGGGCTTGAGGAAACCACCGAAGGTCTCATCGCTATCGGCGCCCGTGACGTCACACGGCTCGACCCCGCCGAGCGTGGCGTGGCCATGGTGTTCCAGACCTACGCTCTGTACCCCCATATGACGGTTAGGGAGAACATGGGCTTCGGCCTCAAGATGAACGGTCATCCGGCGTCGGAGATCAAGGCCAAGGTGGCTGAGGCGTCCCGGATACTTAAACTCGATGAATACCTTGAGCGAAAGCCAGCGGCTCTATCGGGCGGTCAACGCCAGAGGGTCGCTATCGGCCGGGCGATTGTCCGGGGACCGGAGGTATTTCTCTTTGATGAGCCGCTTTCCAACCTGGACGCCGAGCTGCGTGTCGAGATGCGGGTGGAGATCGCGCGGTTGCACAAGGAAATCGGCGCAACGATGGTTTACGTCACGCACGATCAGGTCGAGGCGATGACCCTTGCCGACAAGATCGTTGTCCTTCGCGCGGGAAAGATCGAACAGGTCGGAGCTCCACTTGATCTCTACCGTGACCCGGACAACCGTTTCGTGGCCGGCTTCATCGGGTCTCCCTCCATGAATTTCATTGACGGCGTGGCGAGGGGTGGTGCCCTTGACGTCCCCATGCTCGGGAAAAGCGTCTCTCCCGCCGTCACCATGCCGCCGGAAGGCACGGAGCTGACGATCGGTCTGCGCCCGGAGCATGTAAATCTCGACTCTGGCGCAAGCACGCACACGGTAGAGCTGACGGAAGCTCTCGGCGGCGTCAGTTACGCCTATTTGACCAGTAACGTTACGGGAGAAAAGATGGTCGTGGAAGAGCGCGGTGACACGCGCTCATCCGCCGGTGACCGGGTTGGCGTTACTTTCGAACCCGAGCGGCTGCAGGTATTTGACAGGCGCACCGAGATGCGCGTTAGGTGATGCGCGCCGGCGCTTTCGCCCGTGTTTGCGGCGGACTGCCTTATGCCGGATGATAGGTTTGCCAAACTCGTGAGCCCCATCCGCGGGAGAGGCGGTGATGTCCGGGAGACAATGGGTGGTCAAGGGATACAACCTGTCGCCCGTGATCCGGCGCTGAATGCGAACGGATTGACGGTTTGGAAAGGGCTGTGTGGAGACGGGATTCTGGCGACATCCGCCCGGACAGGGGCTTTGACGTGATTGACAACTTACCTTAGGGCCTGCATCGGTAAGTCGCCTATGCCCAGTCCCGAAAGCGGTAGAGCGGAAATGTCATCAAAGAGTGAACCGATTCCGATGGTGGCGTGCCGCGCCGGGGCATTGAGCGGACAGGCGTGCGTGCCGGGCGACAAGTCAATAAGTCACCGCGCTTTGATTCTCGGCGCCCTCGCGATCGGTGAGACGCGGATCTCCGGACTTCTGGAAGGCGATGACGTACTCGCGACGGCTTCGGCAATCCGTGCCTTCGGAGCCGATGTGATACGCCACGAAAACGGCGAATGGTCGGTCCATGGAGTTGGCGTGGGTGGGTTTGCCGAGCCCGAGAACGCCGTTGACTGCGGCAACTCGGGAACCGGTGCCCGGCTGTTGATGGGCGCTATGGCCACTACACCCATCACCGCCACTTTCACCGGCGACAGATCACTCCGCGGGCGCCCAATGGGTCGGATTAGCGAGCCCCTGGCATTGTTTGGCACCCGTGCGTATGGCCGCGCGGGTGGACAGCTGCCGATGACATTGGTCGGTGCCGCCGAGCCGGTGCCCGTGCGCTACGAGTTGCCCGTCGCCTCGGCCCAGGTCAAGTCGGCGGTGTTGCTGGCTGGCCTGAACGCGATGGGGCGGACCGTGGTGATCGAGAGGGTAGCCACGCGCGATCACACGGAACGCATGCTTGGCGGATTTGGCGCCGAAGTGACTGTCGAATCCACGGAAACGGGCCGAACCATCACGCTCACCGGATATCCCGAACTTAAACCCCGCTCGATCACCGTTCCGCGTGACCCGTCCTCGGCGGCGTTCCCTGTGTGCGCGGCGCTGATTTCCGAAGGCTCGGATGTTCTCGTACCCGCCATAGGACTGAATCCGACGCGAACGGGCCTGTACGTGACATTGGCCGAGATGGGTGCCGATCTGGAATTCGAGAATGAACGTGAGGAGGGTGGTGAGCCTGTCGCGGACCTGCGCGCGAGATTCTCACCTCAGTTGAAAGGCGTCGAGGTGCCTTCCGAACGGGCGGCTTCCATGATCGACGAATACCCGATTTTGGCTGTCGTCGCCGGTTTTGCGGAAGGTAAGACGGTAATGCGGGGTGTTGGGGAACTGCGGCTCAAGGAATGCGACCGAATCGATGCCGTTGCCGAGGGTCTCAGGGCAAACGGCGCCGTCGTGGAAGAAGACCGCGACACCCTAACCGTGCATGGGCGTGGCACCGATGGCTTGCCCGGCGGTGGGTGCGTCGAGACACGGCTTGATCACAGAATCGCCATGTCGTTTCTGGTTGCGGGTATGGCCGCGCGGAAACCTGTCCGCATTGACGACGCCAATCCTGTTGTCACGTCGTTTCCGAACTTTGGATCGTTGATGGCTGGGTTGGGCGCTTCACTCGAGGAGGGGGCCGTATAATGAACCGGGTTCCGCATGGAGAGGCGGAAAGGCCAACGGGTGTCAATCTTCGGGTCCGTCCGATGAAGTCGAGGGGCGCGGTCCTATCGTTGGAGGCACCTGATTGTGCGGGAGTTTGATCAGCGTGGAATTCCCGGAAAGGCTTCAGGGGGGACGACTGGAACAGTGAGATTCCATCCCTGATCGGGAAAGCCGCGGATGGGTCGGGTATCCACGTTACGGTTCGGTCCGTCCGTCGCGAGATCGTGACCGTCCGGAGGGATGTTTCATGCGATCGTTTTCCGGAACTCGCCCGACGCGGTTCCGGCATGGCCCGTGGATTACGCGCGCTTTAGGGTGGACCCGATGCGAACCTGTAGGCATATGCCGGACGGCCCAGATCTCACCGCGCGTATTGGTCGCGGTTACAACGGCGGTTGTCATTGGCCGCCGGTGCATTTCACGCGGCCTCTTGAGGGAGCCGAAATTCAGCGCGCATGTCATGATCCGGAATTCATCTGACAGCCGGGACGGACAGTTCGCTCCCTACCGGGATTATCCGGTCAATCCCCCGGCCAACTCAAGATTCCGTTTTTCGTTGCGCGAGACCTGACCCGTCAATATATCGGTCTGAAACGATTTCGTCCGCCGAAACGCTGATTGCGGGGCCTCGCATGAACTTCATTGTTGCGGTTGATGGGCCTGCCGCATCCGGTAAGGGAACGATTTCAAGGGCCATTGCGGCGCGTTTCGGGTTTACGCATCTTGATACCGGCCTGCTGTACAGAGCCGTGGCGCGACGGGTTATTGACGGAGAGGATCCGGTAGTCGTGGCCCGCACCCTGCGCTCACGTGATCTGGAGCGAAGCGACCTCCGTTCGGTCCAGGTGTCGAGGAAAGCGTCGCACGTGGCGGCGGATCGGCGCGTTCGCAACGCTCTTGTAGGTTTCCAGCGGGATTTCGCGCATTCACGCGGGGGAGCGGTTCTTGACGGTCGTGACATCGGAACGGTGATCTGCCCGGACGCGGACTGCAAGATATTCGTCTTCGCATCCGATGAGGTGCGTGCCGAACGCCGTTACCTTGAACTGTCTCAAAGGGATCCTTCGATCGATCTGGAACGGGTTCTCCGCGACATCCGCGACCGTGATGCCCGTGACAGAGGGCGCGCCATAGCCCCATTGCGGCCGGCCGAGAACGCGGTTCCGCTTGATACAAGCCAGCTCACGATAGAGGAGGCGTCGGCATGCGCGGCCTCGATCGTGGATAAGGCGATCCGGGGTGACGCTCGGACGGCCTGAGAGGTCCGCCCGGCGCGGGTCGACGGGCCGGAGCGCATACGGTGAGTCCTGAGACATGGTCGCCTGGAAATCTTCCATGGAGCGCTTCCCGCTTGTTATCAGATTTCCGAGGGACACTTGCGGTAAATCCCGCGCGGACCTGACCGTGTCCCTTTACCCGCTGGCGTGCCTGGAATGGAGGCGGCGATCCGAGGCTCCCGCCGGTCCGAAGATCGCGGACCGGAGGTCGTCCGGCAAGGGATGGCAGGGCTGTCGTCAATGTGTGGCGTAGCGCGGTGCGCCACGAGGGATAAATCTGTGATGGCGGTGCATCGCTTTATTGGTGTCGTTAACTGTGACTTTCTTGAGCCAAACAGGACCGGTCGACCACCGGTGTACTCCTGGAGATCTTCTGAATGACTGTGAGAGCGGCCGCGGCGGATAAGGGCCAAACAAGCCCCTGATATACGAAGGGATATAAAACGGCGCGATGGGATTGTCCTGTGGTCTGTACCCAAGGACTGTCCTATTCTTCACCACCCGCGATCCATGCGCCGGTCAAGGCGCCCTTCCCCGACCGGACATCGGTCCAGGAGCCACCCAGTGTTCCGGCGGCGAGACGGGGTTGTCCATCCATGGCTTTGTTTGACAGCTGTCCGCTCCAGGAGCCGCGGGCCTCCGTAACCAGGCTGGACTGAATCTCAAAGTCGTTGGAGGTAAACGTCCCGTCGGCATCAAGGGAGGTAGACTCCAAATAGACTACGATGGGCAAGGTGCGGTCTTCCCCTTCACTAATGATCGTCACCCCGTCGCTCCCTGTTTCTCCGCTCATGGCCCGGGTTACAAGATCCAGGTTTAGCGTCAGATCGGTCTGGAAGAGACCGGTTTCGGCGCTGTCCGGAACGTTTGGGATCCGATAGGCATAGAAACCGCTGGCAACGCCTTTGTAGGTCGCGGTCCGGGCGGTGAAACTGTCCCAGGCAAACCCATTTTTCGCGGTGATCTCGGGCCCATCGACAAACGCCCCGAAGGAGGGGTCTGTTCCCTCAGGTCCATACTGTTCCCAGAACCCAAAGGCGAGGAAGGACTCTGGATCATCGTTCTCCCATGAGGTCTCGATTGACGCAAAGCGGATGCCGGTATCGGTGACTTCGGTAGAGGTCATGCTGTGTCCCCCGGTCCAGAAGGCCGGTGGGTCTGCGACGGGGGTGTACATCACCTGCTTGCGTTCGGACATGTCCGGTGCGCCGCCGAAGGAGACGGTGGACCTGTCCGGTAGGGTGACCTTCAACG